>NZ_JACHEZ010000008.1 GCF_014201675.1 Oceanithermus desulfurans
GGTTGGGGGGGGGGGGCGCTCTGGCGGGCCCCGCCCGCGGGGCGGGGGCGCGCGGGTCGCGCCCCCCCCCCCCCCCCCCCTCCTTTCCACACACACCCCCCCCCCGGGGGGGGCGGGGGCCCCCGGCCCCCCCCCCCCACGTTCGGGTTACTTCTTGACGAAGACGGTCTCGATGTAGGGGTACTGCCCGACGATCGAGGTGATCTGGTCCTTCGCGAAGAGGCCGCCCAGCTTGTTGAGGCGCGCCGGGTTGTACGCCGGGGCCACGGTGTAGGTGAGGGGCAGGTTCTCGGCGACGACCTGCTGGAAGCGGACGTAGATCTCGCGGCGCTTCGACTGCTCCAGGGTGGTCGCCCCCTGCTTCATCAGCTTGTCGATGAGGATCTCGAACGACTGGAAGTCGGGGCCGTAGTTCCACATGTGCAGCGGCCCGTCGAGCTCCCAAACGTTGCGGCTGAAGGCGGGCTCAATGCCGCCGGTCAGACCGATGAGGATCGCGTCGAAGTCGCGAGTGTTGAGGATCTGGCGCACCAGCTCGTTGAAGGCGATCGGGGCGTACTTGACGTTCACGCCGATCTTCTTGGCGTCTTCGGTGAAGAGCTGGGCGATCTTCTCACGCACGTTATTGCCCTGGTTGGTGGAGAGGCGGAACTCGAGCGGCCGCCCCGAGGCGTCCACCAGCACGCCCTGGGCGTTCTTGTTGCGGAAGCCGATCTCGGCCAGCAGCTGCGCGGCCTTCTCGGGGTTGTACTCGAACTTGGCGACGTCGTCGGTGAAGAACTGCTTCACCGGGATCGAGATCGGGCTCCACTGGGGCTTACCCAGGCCGCCGAGGGCGAGCTCGATCATCGAGTCCTTGTCCATCAGGTGGGCGATCGCCTGACGGAACTTCTTGTTGCGGAAGAGCTGGGCCTTCCAGGGATCGTCGCTGTTCCAGTTGAAGAAGATGAAGTTGGTGCCGGTGGTGACGTCGGCGTTGGGGAAGATGGTGGCGTCGAGCTTGCCCGAGTCGATGCGCTCGATGATCTGGGCCACCTGGTCGGCGTTCGAGGCCGCGAAGAGGTCGAGCTCACCGGCCAGGAACTTGGCCAGCGCCGCGTTGAGGTCGCCTACGGTGGTGATGATGTAGCGGTCGAGGTAGGGCAGCGGGTTGCCCTTCTCGTCCACGCCCCAGAAGTTGGGGTTCTTCTTGAGGACGACGCGCTCACCCTGGACGAACTGGTCGAGCATGAAGGGGCCGCCGGAGACGATCTTGGCGGGGTCGGTGCCCACGTCCCACATCTCCGTGACCTTGCCTTCCTGGTAGGCCTTTTCGAAGACGTGCTTGGGCACGATGTACCAGCCCTGGATCAGCGCCGGGGCGTAGGGCTTGGGGAAGTCCGCCTGAACGGTGTAGTCGTCGATCTTGGTCCAGACGATCGGCGAGCCGTCGATCTCGAAGCTCTTGATCGAGTTCGAGCCCACGTCGGGGTCGGCGTGCACCTTGGCGCTGAAGATCACGTCGTCCGCGGTGATGGGCTGGCCGTCCGACCACTTGGCGCCCTCACGCAGGTGGAAGACGATGGTGAGGCCGTTGTTCTTGACCTCCCAGCTCTTGGCCAGCAGGCCTTCGGGCTCGAGGGTGTAGGGGTCGTAGCCCGTCAGCGAAGGGAGCATGAGGCCGATCACGTCGGTCGAGGACGTTTCCTTGGCCACGAAGGGGTTGAAGGTCTTGGGGTCGGAGGTCGACCAGTCGCGGAAGTCTCCGCCGAACACCGGCGTCTCGTCCGCGTTCGGCGCCTTGAACACTTTGGGCTGGGCCAGGGCCAACGCCCCCAGAGCCAGCACGACCAAGATCCAAATAGGTTTCCTCATTTAGATACCTCCTCTTTCGTGACCCAGTCCGCCTTCGGCGATTGGCTATCCAGCGGATTTGGGCTTAGTCGCACGTTACCCGTTAGGCAAGGGCCCTGTCAAGAATGTACCGCGTATAAAATTCATGAATATCCCGATCACTAAACGAAAAAGCGGGGCTCGAGGCCCCGCCGTGGTCTGCGGCCATGGTTAACGGGGAATCTTGCTGATGATGACCGAGAGCACGAGGAAGGCCGCGCCCAGCCAGATCGTCACCCGGTACAGCCCTCCGGTCACGCCCCGGGCGGCGAACAGGTCGGTGGCCCCGCCACCCAGGATGTCGCCCCCACCCTGCTTGGGCTCCTGGAGGAGCACCACCCAGACCAGCCCCGCCGCGATGGCGAGGTAAATCAGAATCAACAGCGTGTACAAGATGCCCATTTCGTCCTCCTCGTACCTCTGGTGCCGGGAGCGGGACTCGAACCCGCACGGCCTCGCGGCCGGTAGATTTTGAGTCTACTGCGTCTACCAGTTCCGCCATCCCGGCGCGCGTCCGCCCTTTACTATAGGCGGCTGCGCGGGGGGGCGTCAACAAAAAGGCGGCTGCTACAGGGGATCGAGCTCCAGCTCGATCTCTTCGCGGTCGTCCGGCAGGATCAGCAGACGTTCCCGGGCCGCCTCGCGACCGGGAGCCAGCGCGACCAGCTCGTGCCAGCCCTCCGTCACCGCAAAGGTGCGCGTCGCCCCGCGGGCGATCCGCCCCAGCGGCATCCCGTCGAGGAAGAGCTCGGCCTCGACGTTCACGGTCACCGATAGCGTCGCCGCGGCCCGCTCCAGCAGGGCCGTCGTCCCCGCCGCCTGCGGCCCGGGGGCGACGGTGAGGTAACGCCCCCAGACCTGGAAGCCAGGCATCTCCAGGCGCAGCGCGTGCCGCCCGGGCGCCGGCTCGAGCCGGCAGGGGGCGGTGCAGGCGTAGCGGTCGTCGAGGTAGACCCAGGCGCCCTCCGGACGCGAGGCCACGTCGAAGCGAACCCGCTCCCCGGCCACGGGAGCCGGGAGGCGCAGCTCGAGCCTCGTCCGCTCGCCCCGCGCCAGCGAGAGCTGCTGCTCCTGCGTGAACCCCGGGCCCTCGAGGCGCAGACGGCGCCGGCCCGGGGCCACCTCGGCGCTCAACGGGGTGAGGCCCAGCCGCACGCCGTCGAGCCAGACCGCAAGCCCCGCTGGCTCGCTGCGAACCTCCAGGAAGGCCTGGGCGCTCTGGCGCACGCGGTAGCCGCAAGCGGCGGCCCGCCAGGCGTCGCGGTCCAGGTGCTCGAGCACCGCGCGCAGCTCCGACGCGGTCGTCCGCGGCGCCAGCGCCAGGGGCACGCGCGCGGCCAGCAGGTAGAGGACGCCGCGTTCCTCGCGGGCGTCAGCGACGTAGCGGACCCCGCCGTCCGCGGGGAAGCGGCGCACCTCGCCCGCGGCCAGACGCACGGACCCCGAGCCCGCCGCGGGGACCAGGCGTCGCAGGTCCGCGGCGTCACGCGCGTCGAAGACGTAGACGAAGGCGTCGTCGGCGACGCCCACGCGGAAGCTTACCGGCGCCCCCGCCTCCAGGGCGCGGCCGCAGCCGCCCTCCAGCTCGATCCAGGCCCCGTCCGCGCCGTCCACCCCCGGCAGCCAACCGGGCGCCGCGCCCGCCAGGGCCAGCAGGAAGACCCCAACCACCCGGCCCGCCTCACCCCGCACCCCCCAGGACGCGCCAGCCGCGCTCACGCGCCCGCCGCACCAGCACTCGGTCGGGGTAGACGGCCACGGCCTCGCGCGCCAGCTCCAGCAGCGGCAGGTCGCTTGCGGTGTCGCCGTAGGCGCGGTCGGGCGCGCGCCCGCCCAGGTGCTCCCGCACCCGCCGGGCCTTGACCGCGGCCACGTTGACCTCGCCCGCGGGGTTCTGCGGACAAACCCCGTCCACGCAGACGAAGGGCGTGCCCAGCGCCTCCACCTCCGGGCCCAGGCGCCGGGCGAACGCTTCCAGCACCGGCTGGTAGGTGCCCGAGGCGAGGACGACCCGCACCCCGCGCTCCAGCCCGGCGCGCAGCTCGGCGAGCACGTCCTCGCGCCGCTGCGGCCAAAGTTCGTGCTCCGCGACCCAACCGGCCATGACCTCGACTTCGCCTGCGGAGGCGCCCGCGAACAGGCCCGCGAGGTCACGCATCCACTTGTTCTGGTAGCGCCGCTTGTCGATCAGGCCCGCCTTGGCGAGGAGCGCCCCCGGCAGGTGGGCGAGGAAGAAGCGCCGGTAGGCGGCGCGGCGGCCGTTTTGCTCGAGCCAGCGCCCCACGCCCTGCCAGGTCTCCCCCGCGGTCAGGGTGCCCTCGACGTCGAAGACCCAGACCTCCTCAGGCACCGGCGGCCCTTTCGGGATGAACCTTGCGCCAGTAGCGCACCAAACCCGGCACGCTCATCCAGGCGGGGTCGGCGATCTCGTACTCGGCCAGCGTCTCTTCGTCCAGCCCCGCCGAGCGCAGCTCGTCGGCCACCAGCTCTTCGAACCGCGGGATCATCGCGTCCTCGTCCAGGCCCTCGCGCAGCCAGCCGAGCACCCGCTCGGCCCAGCGGAACATGCGGTCCTCGAGGTCGTCCAGGTGCGCGGCCACGTCCGGGTAGGCGCCGAAGTGGGTGGGGCGGATCTCCGTCGCCCCGAGGCCGCGCAAGCGGTCGAGCGAGGCCTTCCAGCGCTCCAGGTGGATCTCCGGGGGTGGAAACGGCGGCACCACCGGCCCCCCACCGATGCGCACCCCGCCGACGTCGCCCGAGAAGATCACGCCGCCCAAAACCCAGGCGTGATGGTGGCCCGCGTGGCCCGGGGTGTCCACGGCGAGAAAGCGGGAGGTGCCCACGGCCACCTCTTCACCGTCCTCCACGGCGCGCACGCGGCCCGGGGGAACCGGCCCCGGACGCCCCCAAAGGGCCTCCATCTGCGCCCCGTAGATGCGGCTCGCGCTCTCCCAGAGGCGCGAAGGGTCGACCAGGTGGGGCGCGCCCCGTGGGTGGACGTAAACGACCGGGGCGCCTTCTTCCACGAGCCGCCAGGCGGCCCCGGCGTGGTCGAGGTGGATGTGGCTCACGAAGACCGCGCGCAGGTCGGCAGGCAGGACGCCGTGCTCTGCGAGCGCCTCCTTGAGGCGCGGGTAGGTCGACTCGGGCCCGGTCTCGACGAGCACGGGTCCGGCGGAGGTCTCCACCAGGTAGGCCGCGATGGTGTGCGGCCGGCCGAACCGCAGGTCCAGGGTATGGATCATGGCTCTAGTTTAGCGGGACCGGGGTCAAAATCCGGTCTGCGTGGAGGAGCGCACCACCAGGCGGGGCTCGAAGCGCTCGTGACGCGGCGGCCCCTCCGTGCCCTGCAGGCGCTCGATGAGCATGCGCGCCGCCGCCCGCCCCATCGTCTCCACGGGCTGCTCCAGGGTGGAGAGCCCGCGCGTGGCGGTCCAGGGCTGGCCGTCGAAGCCGAGGACGCGCACCTCCCGGCCCACCTCGAGCCCCGACCGCTCGGCCGCCTCGACGACGCCCAGCGCCACCACGTCGGCGGCGGCGAAGACGTTGAAGGGCGGCCGTTGCAGCTCGAGGAAGCGCTGCAGGGCGATCTGCCCCCCTTCGGCCGAGAGCCGCGTCCGGAAGACGTGGTCTTCGGGCAGGGGCACCCCGGCCTGCGCCAGCGCCTCGCGGAAGCCGCCGATGCGGGCGGAAAAGACGGTGCTCGCAAACGCCCGGTCCAGTTCCTCCTCGATCTGCACCGCGAAGACCGGACCCCCCAGCGCAAGCAGGTGCTCCGCGGCGAGACGTCCGCCCAGGGCGTTGTCGAGGTAGGCCGAGTCGTAGGCCTCGCTGCGGGCGTCGACCATGACCACGGGCCGGTCGGTGGGCAGGCGGCCGCCGGGAAAGCGCTCGGCGAGGTCGTAGCTGGCCACGATCAGGCCGTCGGTGTGGTAGGCCAGCGCCGAGGAACTGAGGAAGCGTTCGAGCCGCTGCTTGGAGAGCAGCGGGAAGAGCGCCAGGTCGTAGCGCTGCTCGCCCAGCTCGGCCTCGATGCCCTCGAGCAGGCGCAGGTAGAACTCGGTGCCCACGAACGGAAGCAACACCGAGACCGTGTAGCTGCGGCCGCCGGCGATGCGGCGGGCGTGGGGGTTGGGCACGTAGCCCAGCTCCTCCATGACCGCCTGCACCTTCGCACGGGTCTCGGGCCGCACCGCCGGCGAGTTGTTGATCACCCTGCTCACGGTGCCGATCCCCACCCCCGCGCGCGCGGCCACGTCGGCGATCGTCGGGGCGTTCCTTCCGTTCTTGGGCGCCTTCGAACCGTTTCCCACCGTAGGTTTAGTGTATCCTGGGCCAGGACGCCCGGGGAAGCCCATCATGAACGCCGTCGACCTGCTCTGGATCCTGCTCAGCTACCTCATCGGTTCGATCAGCTGGGGCTTGATCTTTGGCTTCGCCCACGGCCTCGACCTGCGCCGCCGCGACCTTCCCGGCGGTTCGGGCGTCTTCCGTCAGCTTGGACCCGTCTGGGGCGTACTCACCGCCCTGCTCGACGCCGCCAAGGGCGCCTTGGTGGCCCTGCTGGCGGCCCAGGCTCCAGGGGGCCTGGCCCCCTGGATGGCGACCGCGGTGGTCGCGGGACACTGCTGGCCGGTCTACTTCGGCTTCTCGGGGGGCGGCGGGCTCGCGCCCAGCCTGGGTTTCTTCCTCGTTTTCCGCCCTGCGGTTACGCTCGTCGCTCTGGCGGTGGTGGCGGTGGTGGCGCTCCTCTACTACCCCTGGTGGCGCAGGCGCGGGGGCGTCCTCGGCATCTACCCGATTCCCTTCGCCGCGCTCTTCGGCTACGCCTACGCGCTCTGGGCGCTGCAAGACGACCGCGAAGGGTTCCGGGCCATGCTCGGGGTCACCGTGGTGGTGCTGGTCCGGGGACTGCGCCTGCTCAAAGGCCGGCGGTAGCCATGCGTCTGGTTCGCGCGGAGAACCTCAGCTATTCGCTCGGCGGCCGCGACCTGCTGCTCGGCGTCGGCTTCGAGCTGCGCCACGGCGACCGCGTCGCCCTCGTGGGCCGCAACGGTTCCGGGAAGACGACGCTGCTGCGGCTGCTCGCCGGCGAGCTCGAGCCCCACACCGGCCGGCTGCTCTTCGGCCCGGGCGTGGTGCTGGCGCGCACGCGCCAGGAACCCCGCTTCGGCGGGGAAACGGTCGGCGAGGTGCTGCGGCAGGGCTTCGCGCGGCTCGAGCGCATGGAAGCGCGGCTGACCGAACTCGAAACGCGCCTCGACGACCCCGCGGCCTACGGCGAGTGGGAGGAGCTGCACGCCCATTTCGAGGCCGCAGGCGGCTACACCCGCGAGGCCCGCTACCGCGCCGTACTGGGGGGCCTGCGCTTCGCGGGCCGCGAGGACGAACCCGCAACCCGGCTCTCCGGCGGCGAGGCGCGGCGGCTCGAGCTGGGGCGGGCTCTCCTCGCCGCCGCCGACGGGCTGCTGCTCGACGAGCCCACGAACCACCTCGACGCTCCGATGCGCGCCTGGCTGGCGGGCTTTCTGGGCGAGTACAAGGGCGGCCTGCTCTTTGTCAGCCACGACCGCTGGTTCATGAACCGGCTGGCTGCGGCGGTGGCCCACCTGGAGCGGGGACGGCTCACGGTCTACCCCAGCGACTACGACGCCTTTCGCTCGGCGCGGGCGGAGCGCGAAGCGCAGGCGCAGCGCGCCTGGCAGAACTGGGAGAACCGCCGCCGCGAACTCGAGGCCAGCCTGGAGCAGGCGCGCCGCTGGGCGCACTCGAGCGAGAAACAGGCGGTCCGCAAGCGTGCCCTGGAAACCCGCTACGAAAAGCTGCTGGCCGAGGAAGCGCCGCGGCCCGAGCGCACAGGGCGCAGCGTCCGCATTCGTTTTCCCGCATCGGCAGGGCCGGAACGGGTGCTCGAGGCCGCGGCCCTGGAAAAGCGCCTCGGCGGCCGCCGCCTCTTCCGGGTGGAGAACCTGACCGTGCGCCGCGGCGAGCGCATCGCCCTGGTCGGCCCCAACGGCGCGGGCAAGAGCACGCTGCTGCGCATGCTGCTGGGCGAGCTCGGCTCCGACGACCCGGCCGGCTTCGTGCGCACCGGCCCGGGGGTACGCGTCGGCTACTACGACCAGCGGCTGAGCGGCTTCGACGAGAACCTCACCCTCTTCGAGACCCTGCACCGGCTCGTGGGCGACAAGGAGGCCCACAACCTGCTGGGAGCCTGGCTCTTCCCCTACGAAGCCCAGTTCAAGCGGGTGGGCGACCTCTCGGGCGGCGAACGCGCACGGCTGGCCCTCCTCAACCTCGCCCTACTCGAAGCCAACCTGCTGGTCCTCGACGAACCCACCAACCACCTCGACCTGGAAACGATCGAAGCCCTGGAAGAGGCCCTGACGCGCTACGAAGGCACCCTGATCGTCGTCAGCCACGACCTCGCCTTCCTGAAGCAGCTCACCACCCGCACCTGGCGGGTGCAGGACGGAACCTTTGCCGACACGCCCCGCCCGCCCGACGAGCCCGCCGCCGCGGCGCGTGCGGCGTCCGCGCCCGCGCCCGAACCCAGGCCGGCCGAAAGGCCCCGGCGCAAGAAGAGCCGCTGGCACACCGAACGGCTGATCGAGAAGCTGGAGGCCGAGATCGAAGAGTTGCACGAGCGGCTCGCCGCCGTGCACGCGCGCGCCGCGGAGCCGGGGCTTTCCCACGAAGACTACGCCGCCATCGCCCGCGAGGAAGCGGAGCTGAACCAGGCGCTGGCCGAGCGCGAGGCCGCCTGGGAACGGGCGGTGGAAGAGCTCGAGTCCTCCTAGACCCCGCCGCAGCCCCTATGAGATCCCGGATCAGGTCCGGGACAGGTCCCGGATCAAGTCCGGGACAGGTCCGGAACCTTAACGCTGAGGAAGAGTCGCTTGCTCGGAGCGCTTAAGGCGAGGACGACGCGTCGGTTCATTTGCGACCAGCAGCCACAAAGAAACCATTAAGATCCCCGATCTCGGCGCTTCGCGCCTCGTCGGGGATGACGAGAGAGGGACGGGGGTGTAGGGGGTGGGGTGCAAGTACGGGAGATGAAGAGACGCGAAAGCACGGGGTCTTCGCGGCTTTGGGGTAGCGAAGAAAGGGCCCGCGGGCTTCCGCCCTCATCCGCTTCGCCCCTGCCCCTCCTCGTTCAAACTCCTATTTACTACGTACCTCGCACCATGCACCACGCACCGCCGTTATCCGTCATTCCGGACGAGGGGGCCGCTTGGCCCACGAGATCCCGGATCATGTCCGGGACAGGCCCGGAACCTTGCTGGGTGCGAACGAGGGGCCGAGCGCCTGACGCGAGGACGGTGACGACGGCCCGTCGGTTCAATCGAAACTCGCAACAACCTAAAGATCCCCCACCTCGGCGCTCTGCGCCCCGTCGGGGACGACGAGCAAAGGAGGTGGGCGGTAGGGGCGGGAAGGCCGTGAAGTCGGTGGCATACGTCCGGAGTATGCGGCAACCACAACCCCCTCCCCGACCCTTCCCCGGGGAGGGAGCGGGATTAACGGTGATGAAACCGTGGATGGACGACGCAGCATGGGCCCCGGCTCGCGCGGGCTTCGCCCGCTCGGCCGGGGAAGCGAACTACCTTCCGTTCACAAAACCAAAAACGCATCCCCGGACGAGGCGGCATTTTGCCGTCGAGATCCGGGGTCCATGCTGGGCGAAAGGGCAAGATCGTCGATAACCAGCCCACCGCAGGCCACAAGTCGGTGCTGTTGCCAGGCCCTGCGCGCCGTACAGGCAGGCACGCGGGTCCTCCCCAACGCGCCCCCCATGCCGCACGCACGAACGGCCCGCGGCCCCCTTCTGTTACCATCGAAGCCATGAAGATGCTTCGTTTCCGCAAGGACGGCCGGGTGCAGTGGGGCTGGCTGATGGGCGAGGACCACGTGACCCCCATGCGCAAGCTGGACGGCGAACCCGCCGGCGAGGTCTACCCCATACGCGAGCTCGAGCTGCTGCCGCCCGCCGAGCCCAGCAAGATCGTCTGCGTGGGCCGCAACTACGCGGACCACATCAAGGAGATGGGGCACGCCTTCGGCGAAGACCTGCCGGCCGAGCCCGGCCTCTTCCTCAAGGCCCCCAACACCCTGGTGCCCTCGGGGGCGGAGGTGACCTACCCCGACTGGACCGAGGAGCTCCACTACGAAGGCGAGCTGGCCGCGGTCATCGGCCAGACCGCCAGGAACGTGGGCGAGGAGGAGGCGCTCGGTTACGTGCTGGGCTACACCAACGCCCTCGACCTGACCGCGCGCGACAAGCAGAAGAGCGACCTGCAGTGGATCCGCGCCAAGAGCGCCGACGGCTTCCTGCCGCTGGGGCCGGTCCTGGAGACCGAGCTGGACCCGAACGCCACGGTAGTGCGCACCTGGGTCAACGACGAGCTGCGCCAGGAGGCGAGCACCGAGTTGATGATCTTTCCGGTGGCGCGCGTGATCAGCTACGTTTCCCGCTTCATGACGCTGGAGCCGGGCGACGTCGTCCTCACCGGCACGCCCAGCGGCGTGGGCCCGCTCGCCCGCGGCGACCGCGTCCGTGTCGAGGTCGAGGGGGTGGGCCGGGCGCTCGAGGTGCGGATCGTCTAGCTCCCCCTCGTATAGAATGGGCCGCACGATGGAACCTTCCGCCAAGCGCTGGCTTTTCAACCTTCTGGGGTTCGTCTTCCTGGGGCTGGCCGCCCTGGGGGTGGTCCTCCCGGTGCTCCCGACCACCCCGCTGGTGCTGCTGGCGCTCTGGGCCTTCGCCAACGGATCCGAGCGGATGTACCGCTACGTCTACCACCACCGCTGGTTCGGCGCCGCCGCCCGCGACTGGAAGCGGCACAAGGCCATCCCCCGGCGCGGAAAGATCCTGGCCAGCGTCACCGTGGGCCTCACCGCGCTCTACCTGATCTTCTTCTCCGAGGCCCCCCGCTGGGCCGCCTGGACCTCGGTGGCGCTGATGACCTACGGGATGTTCTTCGTGCACACCCGGCCCACGCTCGAGCGGATCAAGCCGCGCACCCAGGAAGCGCCCGAGCGCCGCTAACCCGCCTCGGCGTACTGCAGCTCGTAGAGCCGCGCGTAGTAACCGCCCGCGGCCAGCAGCTCGGTGTGGCTGCCCTCCTCGACGATCCGCCCCTTGCGGAAGACGAGGATGCGGTCCACGCCCTGGATGGTGGAAAGGCGGTGGGCGATGATGATCGAGGTGCGCCCCTCCATCACCCGCGCCATCGCCCGCTGGATCTGGCGTTCGGTCTCGGTGTCCACGCTGGCCGTCGCCTCGTCGAGGATGAGCAGGATGTCGGGGTTGTGCAGCACCGCCCGCGCCAGCGCGATGAGCTGCTTCTGTCCGGTGGAAAGCCCGCCGCCGCGCTCGGTGAGTACGGTCCGGTACCCCTGGGGCAGCTTCTCGATGAAGTCGTGCGCGCCCACGAACTTGCAGACCTCGACGACCCGCTCCATGGGAAGGCTTTCGTCACCCAAACGCAGGTTGAACTCGATCGTGCCGGAGAAGAGGAAAGGATCCTGCAGCACGATGCCGATCGCCCGGCGCAGGTAGCGCTGGCGGTAGTCGCGCACGTCGTGGCCGTCGATCATCACCCGGCCCTTCTGCACGTCGTAGAACCGCGCGATCAGGCTGACCGTGCTCGTCTTGCCGGCGCCGGTGGCCCCCACCAGCGCCACCTTCTCCCCGGGGCGGATGTGGAAGCTGACGCCCTGCAGCACCCACTCGTCGTCGGCCACCTCCTCGCCGGGGCTCTTGTAGGCGAACCAGACGTTCTCGAAGCGGATCTCGCCCCGAAAGCGCTCGACCGGCAGCGCGTCGGGTTTGTCGGTGATCTCTTCCGGAGTGTCGAGCAGGTTGAAGATGCGCTCGGCCGAGGCCATGGCCGCCTGGAAGATGTTGAACTTGTCGGACATGTCCTGGATGGGCTGGAAGAAGTTGCGCACGTAGTCGAGGAAGGCGACGAGCAGCCCGAAGGTGATCGCCCCCTGGATCACCGCCCCGCCCCCGAACCAGACGATCGCGGCCACGGTGGCCTCCCCCAGGAAGCTGACGATCGGGTAGAACATCGAGAACCACCAGATGACCTGGATCCAGGCATCGCGGAGCTCACGGTTCACCGTGTCGAAGCGGCGTTCCTGGCGGTCCTCCTGGGCGAAGAGCTGGGTGGTCTCGACCCCCGAGAGGTTCTCCTGCAAGGCGGCGTTGACGCGCGCCAGCTTGAGGCGCATCAAGCGGTAGGCGTCGCGCATGCCGATGCGGATGCGGGTCGTCACCCACAGCAACAACGGCATCACCGCGAAAGTGATGAGGGCCATCTTCCAGTTGAGGTAGAGCATGAAGCCCATGATGCCGACGAGCATGAAGAAGTCGGCCAGAAAACCCACCAGCCCGCCGGTGATGAAGTTGTTGATCGCATCGACGTCGGAGGTGATGCGGGTAAGCAGGCGCCCAACGGGGGTGCGGTCGAAGAAGCCCAGGTGCAGACGCTGGATCTTCTGGAAAATGTCGCTGCGCAGGTCGAAGAGGACGTGCTGCCCCAACCAGGCCAGCGCGTAAGTCTGGGTGTAGCGCGCGGCGAAGTCCACGACCCGCACCCCGATGAAGAGGGCGCTCGCCAGCAGCAGCACCCGGTAGCGCTCGGCCAGTTCGGTGACCTGGGTGGGCACCAGCGCGTGGTCGATGGCGTACTTGAGGATGAGCGGAAAGACGTTGGCCGTCAGGGTGGTGACGATCAGGGCCACCAGCGCCACCAGCACGACCTTCCAGTAAGGAAAGGTGTAGCGCAGGATGCGGCGGGCCAGGCGCGGATCGAAGGATTTTCGGAAGGCCTCGTCTTCGTACACTAGCCCACCTCCGCTTCCAGCCGCTGCATCCGCTCGAGCTCGGCGTAGTGCCCCCCGGCGGCGAGGAGCTGCTCGTGGGTGCCCTCTTCGATGATGCGGCCGCTGTCGAGCACCACGATCCAGTCGGCGTGCGCCAGGGTGGAGACGCGGTGGCTGATGAGTACCGTGGTCTGCCGCCCCAGTACCTCGCGCAGGCCGCTCAGGATGCGCGCCTCGGTCTCGGTGTCGACCGCGCTCATGGCGTCGTCGAGGATGAGGATATCGGGCTTCTTGGCCAGCGCCCGCGCCAGTGCCACCCGCTGCCGCTGGCCGCCCGAGAGGGTGACCCCGCGCTCACCCAGCAGGGTCTGGTAGCCGTCCGGGAAGGCCATGATGTCGTCGTGCACGCCCGCCAGCTTGGCGGCCCAGACGACCCGCTCCATATCCAGCTCGGGCAGGCCGAAGGCGATGTTCTCGGCGATGGTCTCGGAAAAGAGGAAGGGCTCCTGCTGCACCCCGGCCATGCGCCCGCGCAGCACCGCGAGCGGGACGCGTTCGATCGGGTGGCCGCCGACGAGGATGCGGCCGCCGGTGGGCTCGAGGATGCGGGGAATCAGGCGCGCGAGCATCGTCTTGCCGCTGCCGGTGCGCCCGGTGATGCCCAGGGTGCGGCCCGCGGGAATCGTGAGGGTGAGGCCCGAAAGCACCTCGCGCCCGCCCAGCTCGAGGCGGACGTCCTCGAAGCGCACCTCCGGCGCGTAGCTGCGGATGCTGAAGTCGGTCTGCGGCCCGTCGGCGATCCGCGGCTCGGCCTGGAAGAGCTCGTTCAGGCGCACCCAGCTGGTCATGCCCCGCTGCCACAACCCCATCACCCAGCCGAGGCCTAAAAGCGGCCAGGAGAGCTGCAGCAGGTAGGTGTTGAACTGCACGAACTCGCCCAGCGTCATCTGCTCGCGCACGACCATTCCGCCGCCCAGCCAGAGGACGAGCACCGCCGCCGCGCCCATGAGGAGGCTCATCATCGCGTGCAGCGGCCCCTCCACCCGCGCGAGCGCCAGGCTGCGGGCGATGTACTGCCGGTTCAGCTCCTGGAACCGCGCGGTCTCCCGGTCTTCGATCGCGAAGCCCTTGACCACGCGGATCCCCGAGAAGTTCTCCTGGGCGAAGGTGCTGATCTTGTCGAAGACCTCCTGCGCCGCCCGGTAGCGGCGGTGAATCAGCGAGAGCAGGTAGCGCATCACGAAGAAGACCGGGGGCACCGCGACGAGCATCCAGGCGGCCAGGGTGGCGTTGACCAGGAACATGGCCACCGCGGCCATCACCAGGAACCAGGCGATGCGCCAGCCCATGTTGAGGCCGGGCCCCAGCAGGTCACGCACGGCGCCCAGGTCGGTGTTGAGCTTGTTCATCAGGTCGCCCACGCGCTCGCGGGCGTGGAAGTAGAAGTCAAGGTGAACCAGCTTGTGGAAGAGCGCCCGGCGGATCTCGTACTCGATCTCGCGGCTGGCCACGATGCTGAGGCGGCGCTGCGCCCAGCTGAGCACCGCGATCACCGCCCAGAGGCCGATCAGGCCCATGGCCCAGTAGACGTAGCCGCCGTTGCCGGAACCGATGGCGTCAATGGCGCGGCGGATGAAGTAGGGCCCCAGGATGACGCCGAACTGCACGAGCAGACCGAAGGAGAGACCGACCGCGTACTTCCAGAGGTAAGGGCGCGCGAACGGCTGGATGCCGCGCACGAACGAGAGTACTGACCGGTCAGTTTTCACGTCCGCCATTCTACGCCCCTTCCCCGCTTCCGACTAGCGGGTGGCTTTCTGAATGCGCTCGAGCGCCGTCTGGGGATCCTCGCCCAGCACGTGCACGGCCACGGGCTTGGGGGTGGTCGCCGCCAGCCGGCGCGCCAGCCGCTCCTCGGGCGGGCAGTGGTCGTCGACGACAAGCAACAACCCCGCCACGCGGCCGAGCCGGCCCAGGTAGTGCGCCGCGCCCGCAAACTCCAGGTCGGCGGGCAGGTCGATGTTGAGCCCGGTGCGCGCCCCCTCCTCGCGCAATCGCTCGGGGCTCGCGTCGGGGCGCACCGGCGTCCACCCCGCCGCCTCGGCGGCCGCGAGTACCTCGGGGTAGAGGCGCTCGTCGCCGAGCAGGTAGGGCATCGCCGCCAGGCCCAGCAGGCGCGCGCCGCGGGGCATGGCGGGGGGCTTGTAGGGCTTGAGCAGCTGCCGGGTGCGGTCGAGGGCGCGGCGGACCTCCTGAGGGTTCTGCACCAGCTCCTGACCGATGCGCGCCGCCAGACCCAGGACCCCTTCCGCGAGCTCGGAGGGAACGCGCACCAGCGGCGGCAGGCCGGGGAGCACGCGCTCGAGCATGCTCGCCGGATCCACCGCCCAGGGGCAGGTTCCGGTGCCGCGCGGGCTCTCGCCGACCGCCTCGGGCACGAAGATCGCCTCGGCGCCACGGGCCTTCAGCTCCAGCACCCGCGCCGCCAGCAGTCGCGCCGGGCGGGGCCAGGGCTCCTCGAGCCGCGCCAGCGCCTCGCTGACCGGCAGCCGCGGCTCGAGCAGCTCGGCGCCCAGCTCGCGCAGGTAGGCCCGCCAGAAGGGCAGGTAGCGCTCGCTCATCCAGGTATCGACCAATCCTAGGCGCATCAAACCCCCAACCTACCACAAGCCGCGCGTCAGGACACCTCGTCCGGTCGCAGCAGCCAGCCCTCGCCGGTCTCCAGGTCCACGTCCACCACGAGCCCCGCGAGCTCCTCGGGAAAGGCTTCGAAGACCTCCAGCAGCACCGGGTGCCAGTGCACCCGCCCGCCCACGGCCTCGGCGAGCGGCCGCGCGGCCTCGGCGCTGGAAAAGGCGTACATGAAGAGCTCGCCCTCGAGCTCGACGGTGGCGTAGCTCACGCCCTCGGCGTCGTCCACCTGGGCGACGTAGTAGACGCCCTCCTCCTGCAGCTTACGCAGCAGCGCTTCCACGCAGACACCTCCAAAAGGCGCGCAACCAGGCCGCTCCCTGGTCGAGGGAGGCGGGATCCACCCACTCGGCCTCGGTGTGGGCGCCGCCGCCACGGTAGACCCCCAGCGT
Organism: Oceanithermus desulfurans; assembly: GCF_014201675.1. Taxonomy (NCBI): domain Bacteria; kingdom Thermotogati; phylum Deinococcota; class Deinococci; order Thermales; family Thermaceae; genus Oceanithermus; species Oceanithermus desulfurans. The sequence goes on from NZ_JACHEZ010000008.1 coordinate 15,789, forward strand.
GATCGCCGGGATGCCCGCCTCCACCGCCGCGGCCATGTCGGTCGAGCCCACCCCCTCCTCGGCGGCGACGCCGACGCCCGCGGCCGCCTGCAGCGCGCATTCGCGCAAGGCCTCGGTGACCGTCGAGCCCGCCGGCCTGCGGCCCAACAGGGCGATCTCGGCCTGGACCCGCTCGAGCTGGGCCGCCTGCATGGCGCGGGTGCGCACCTCGCGCTCCGCTTCGGCCAGGAGGGCCTCCTCGGTCGCGCGCACGTCCAACGCCAGCCCCACCTCGCGGGGGATGGCGTTGATGGCCTCGCCGCCCCAGACCCGCGCCACGCTGCGGCTGGAGCGCTCGCAGCAGGGCAGCGCCTGCACCGCGCGGATGAGCCGGCCCAGCGCCCAGGCGGGGTTGGGGGCGCTGCGGTCGCCCCAGGAGTGACCGCCGGGGCCGCTGAAGCGCACCTCGAAACGCACGGAGCCCAGCGCCCGGGTCACCAGGTTGCCCAGGTAGCCGTCCACCGCCACGAACGCCTCGGGGCGGCGGCTCCGCACGAAGGCGCGGGCGCCGCGCAGATTGCCCAGGCCCTCCTCGCCCACGGTGAAGACGAGCGTCGCCCCTTCGGGGACGCGCGACCAGGCGGTGGCCAGCACGGCAACGCCGCTGGAGTTGTCGCCCACGGCCGGCCCCCACCAGCGCTCGGACTCGAGGGTCAGCGGCCGCGGGGTGAGCACCGTGTCCAGGTGGGCGGCGAAGGCGACGGGCCCCTCCCCCACCCAGAGGTTGCCCTCCTCGTCGCGCATCGGAACCTCGCCCCGGCCGGAAAAAAACTCGGCCAGGAAGTCGGCCCTGGCCTCGTCGCCGGCCACCGCCCCGAAGCGGCGCAGGAAGTCCTGGGGGGTCATTCCTCGATGTCGGCCAGGCCCTCGCGGATCGCGTACAGCGCGGCCTGGGTGCGGTTGTTGAGGTGCAGCTTCGAGAAGATCTCGGAGAGCCGGTTGCGCACCGTCTTCTCCGAGATTCCGAGCTCGTCGGCGATCTCCTGGTTCGTCGCCCCCTGGGCCAGCAGGCGCAGGATCTGCACCTCGCGGTCGGTGAGGTCGGCGTGGTGGGCCTGGGGCAGCACGTCGCGCTTGGCCCGGAAGTCGTGGATGATCTGCTCGGCCAGCTCGGCGTCGAGCAGCACCTCGCCCTCGTTGACGCGGCGTACCGCGTCGACCAGGGCCTCGGCGTCCACGTCCTTGAGCAGGTAGCCGCGGGCGCCGGCCTTGACCGCCTCGAAGACGTAGGCGTCCTGGCGGTACATGGTGAGCATGATCACCTTGGCCTCGGGGAACTCCTTGAGGATCTCCTTGGTGGCTTCGACGCCGTCGAGCCCGGGCATCTGGATGTCCATGAGGACGATATCGGGTCGGGTCTCGAGCGCGGCCCTGAGGGCTTCGCGCCCGCTCGCGGCTTCGCCGATCACCCGCAGGTCCCCCTCGGCCTCGAGCAGCGAACGCAGGCCCTGGCGGAAGAGGGAGTGGTCGTCGGCTATCAGGATTCGAATCATCCCGTTCATTGTAAAACGAAACGCCCCCGCGCGTGCGTGCTAGAATACGCTCGGCCGCCCGAAGTGGCGGAAACTCCACGCCAACGAGGTTCACCGTGACGCATCCCAAATCCGCCTTGAACGCCTACTGCCAGAGCAAGAGCCTGCCGCTGCCCAAGTTCGAGACCCGGGGCACCGGGACCGAGGACGACCCCCTCTTCATCAGCGACGTCTCCCTGAACGGCGAGCTGCTCGCCACCGGCCAGGGGCGCAGCAAGCGCGAGGCGGAGAAGGTGGCCGCGGAGCTGGCGCTCGAGCTGCTGCGGCGCACCCACGGCGAGCCCCAGGCGAAGAGCCGCAAGCGGCGGCGCAAGCCGCGCGGCGGCAACGGCGAGGGCGAGCGCAGCTCCGCGGAGGCCGAAGCCCCGGCGCCCTCCGAGGCCGCCGGCGGCGGCTGGCCCGTCTACCCCGAGGTGCTGGCCGAAGCGCTGCGCATCGCCGACGCCCGGCTGCCGCAGTCGCTGAAAGGGCGCGACGTGCGCGAGGAGCTGGCGCGCTTCGCCGGCGACGTGTACAAGGCCCTGCTCGAGGAGCTGGGCCAGGAAGCGAGGTAGGAGCCGACATGTTTCTGCGCGTAGGCCTGCTGGTGTCGTCGGTGGTGCTGATGGTGACCGGCCTTTGGGCCGGGGTGGTGCGGCTGGGCTGGGCGCTGCCCGCGGGCGGCCTCGCCGGGCAGCACGGCCCGCTGATGGTGGCCGCCTTCTTCGGAACCCTGATCGCGCTCGAGCGCGCCGTGGGCCTCGGCAAGGCCTGGACCTACGTCGGCCCGGTGCTGATGGCGCTGGGCGGGCTGGGGTTCCTCGCCGGTCTGGACCTGCGCTGGGTGCAGCTGGTACTCACCGTGGGCGCGGCCTTCTACGTGGCCGTGGCCGTCTACATCTACCGCCTGCAACCCGCCGACTTTACCCTGGTCATGGGCCTGGGGGCGCTCGCCCTGCTGCTGGGCGACGTGCTCTGGCTGCGCACGGCCCCGCCGCAGGTGGTCAGCCTGTGGTGGATGGCCTTCATCGTCTTCATCGTGGCCGGCGAGCGGCTCGAGCTCTCGCGCTTCGTACCCAAGCCCACCGCCGCCCTCCGCGGCTTCATCGCGGTCACGCTGCTCACCCTCGCGGGTCTGGTCCTGGCCACGCTGGGGGTCTTCCACGCCGAACGCTGGGTGGGGCTGGGCTTCCTGCTCCAGGGCGTCTGGCTCCTCAAGTTCGACATCGCCTGGGTCAACCTGAAGCGCGAGGGGGTGCACAAGTTCATGGGGGTAAGCCTGCTCACCGGCTACGTCTGGCTGCTGGTGGGCGGCTTCTGGATGCTGGCCGCGGGCCTGCCGCCGGCGGGTCCGGGGTACGACGGCCCCCTGCACGCCGTCTTCGTCGGCTTCACCTTCGCCATGGTCTTCGGCCACGCCCCCGTCATCTTCCCCGCGGTGCTGCGGCTCAAGATCCGCTTCCACCCCGCCATGTACCTGCCGCTTGGGCTGCTGCACGCGGCGCTTTTGGCGCGCATCCTCGGCGACTACCTGCTCGCGTCGCCGCTGCGGCTCTGGGGCGGAATGCTGAGCGCCGTGGCCGTGGTGCTCTACTTCGCCCTGGCCATGGGCGTGACCCTTTTCGGCAAGGACGAGGCTCAGTAGATGAACTCGCGGATGTCGTAGCGGGCCGCGCGCACCCCCAGCCGCCGCACCGCCCCTGTGAGGCGGGCGGTCTCGGCCTCGATCTCTTCCCAGCTCATCGGCTCCAGCCCCGCCGCCGCGCGCTCGCGGGCGTAGACCGAGTCGGGGTGTTCGACGAAGGGCGAGAGGTAGACGAGATCGCCGCGGTCGAGCGGCATCCGCGCCAGCGTCGCCAGCGTCGCCCGCGCGTGGGCCTCGCGGTAGCCGCGCCCGCCCACCCCCACCATCACGATCAGCCCCACGCCCACCCCCGCGGCCTTGAGCTCGCGCACGAAGGCCACCAGCTCGTCGGCGGATCCCGGTTTGTTGAGGAAGGCCAGCAGCTCGTTGAGGCCGGTCTCCATGCCCACGTAGACGCGCTCGAGTCCCAGAGCGTGCAACTCGCCCCAGTCCGCGGGGTCGTGGCGCTCGCCGCTGTAGAGGTCCACGAAGCCGAAGATCGGGCGGCCCGGGAAGACCTCGCGCACCGCCTCGAAGATGGGCAAAAGGCGCCCCCGCGAAAGCGCCAGGGCGTTGCCGTCGGCCAGGAAGACCCCGCGGCGCAACAGCAGCTGCCGCCCCAGGAAGTCGCGCACCGCCTCGGCGTGCGCCCGCAGCTGCTCGGGCGTCTTGGCGTGGAAGGGGCGGCCCTGGTAGAAGCTGCAGAAGGTGCACTTGTTCCAGGTGCAGCCCTCGGTGGCCTGAACGACGACGGCGAAGTACTGGTCGGGCGGCAGGATGGCGATGGGCCGGTAGACGGCGTGGAAGCGTTCGCGTTCGGCGGCGAGCTGCTCGGGCGTCCAGGGAAGGATCTCTTCCGTCACGCGGGCGGCGCAGGCCGGGTCGAGGAGCTCCGCGGCGCGGCGTGCGTGTTCGTGCACCCGGGCGAAGACCGTACGCGCCTCCTCGGGCGCCAGCACCCCGCGCTCGCGCGGCCCTCCCGGCGCCCGCCGGCGCCAGTGGAGGGTGCTGTCGAGGGCGCGCTTGTAGAGAACGCCGTCGTCGTAAAAGGTGTAGAGCCGCCCCTCGCGGTCGAAGCTGAGGACGTGCCGGGGGTCGGGGTGGATCAGGGTGGAGGCCTCGCGGCACTCGGCGCGCATACCGACGTATTGTAATCCCGGCCCCGGCCGCGTTTATGATGGTCGGGTGGCCACCTTGAACGTGCCGGGCAACGTCGTGAAGCGCCTCGAAGCGGCCCTGGGCACCCCCCTGCACCCGGCGGCGGAGGGTCAGGAGGCCCGCGTCTTCTTCACCGACGGGCGCGTGATCAAGATCTACGGCCCCCACGAGCGCCACCTGCCCCGGCTGGAGGCGCGCAACCTGGCGCGCGCCGGGCTGGGCGCGTGGGTGGAAGCCGTCTGGGGCGACCACCGGCTCGAGGGGTACGCCGCGCTGGTGCTCAGGCGCTTCCCCGGCCGCCCCTTCGAGCCCGGGCGCTTCGGACCGCGGGCGCTGGCCCAGCTCGCGGGCTTCCTGCTGCGGCTGCACCGGCTGCCCGAACCCGGCCTCACCCGGCTCGAGCCCATCCAGGCGCGCTGGCGGCGCTTCCGCAAGGCCCTCGCCGACCTGCCCGCGGCGGTGGAGGCGCTGGAGGCGCTGAAGCCCCGGCTGCCGCGGCTCGCCGGCGTGCCGCGCGTCTTCGCCCACAACGACCTCTGGGCCGGCAACGTCCTCGTCGCCCCTGACGGCGCGGTGCTGGTGGTGGACTGGAGCCGCGCCGGCGGCGAGGACCCCGCACGCGACCTCGCCATCCTGACGACCGGCAGCCTGGGGTTGCTGCCGCACGAACGCTGCCTCGAGACCCTGCGCAAGATCGTCCGCTGCTACCCCGACCCGGGAGGCGTCTGGGGTCGGCTTAGAATCTGGATTCCGCTGACCCTGCTGCACGACCTGCACTGGTTCCGCGAGAAGGAGCCCGCAGGCTTCGAAGCGGCCCTGGCCGACAAGCTGCCGCGCATCGAGCGCGCCTTGCACGCGTTTCCGGCCACCCCGTGGTAGCTTGGGATAGATGAAGGTAACCACGGTCGACCACCCCCTGGTGCAGCACAAGCTGGCCCTCATCCGCGACAAGAACACCGGCAGCAAGGACTTCCGCGAGCTCATGGCGGAGGTCAGCATGCTCATGGCCTACGAGGCCACCCGCGACCTCGAGCTCGAAGAAACCGTCGTGGAAACGCCCGTGGCCCCGGCCCGGGTCAAGGTGCTGGCCGGCAAGAAGCTGGCCCTGGTGGCCATCCTGCGCGCGGGGCTGGTGATGGTGGACGGCATCCTGCGCCTCATCCCCGCGGCGCGCGTGGGCCACATCGGGCTCTACCGCGACCCGGAGACGCTCGAGCCCACCCAGTACTACGCCAAGCTGCCGCTCGACATCGCCGAGCGCCGCATCTTCCTCACCGACCCCATGCTCGCCACCGGCGGCTCGGCGGTGCAGGCCCTCGACGTTCTCAAGGAGAAGGGGGCGACCCACATCAAGCTGATGAGCATCATCGCCGCCCCCGAGGGCATCGAGCGGGTGATGAAGGCCCACCCCGACGTCGACATCTGCGTCGCCGCGGTGGACGAGCGCCTCAACGAAAAGGGCTACATCGTCCCCGGGTTGGGCGACGCCGGCGACCGGATTTATGGAACCAAATAGCCTGTGGCCTGTAGCCTGTAGCTCGTAGAAACCACAAGCCACTCGCCACAGGCCACGAGCCCTGACCATGCCCGACCTCCTCCTCCACTACCTGAACGCTCTGGGGATCGCCGATCCCCTGGGGCGCGGCTGGTGGACCGTTGTGCTTACCTTCGTGGTCGCGGCCGTGGTCACCTGGCGCAGCGTGCCGGGGCTGGTGCGCTTCGCGCTGCGCGTGGGCTGGGCCGATCAGCCGGGCGAGCGCCGCCTCAACACCGCGCCGCTGCCCAACGTCGGCGGCCTGGCGGTCTTCGGCGGGGTGGTCCTCGCCCTTCTCTTCGCGCTGCTGCTGCGCCCCACTGTGCTCGACGACGTGCTGCTGCAGCTGCTCGTCATCCTCTTCGGCGGCTCGCTGATGGTCCTCCTGGGCTTCATCGACGACCAGTACGAGCTGCCCGCCCTCTTCCGCCTCGTCGTGCAGGTAGCCGTGGCGCTGCTGCTCTACGCCGGCGGCGTGCGCATCGACGCCACCTTCGGCTCGCCCGTCGACCCCGCCTTTTCGCTGGGGCTGACCGTGCTCTGGATCGTGGGCATCACCAACGCGGTCAACCTGCTCGACGGGGTGGACGGCCTCGCCGGCGGCGTGAGCCTGATCACCGCGGTCTTCCTGCTCGCCGCCAGCGCCCAGTTCGAAGCGCGCGCCGCGGCCACGCTGCTGCTCGCCGCGGTGGCGGGCGCGGTGCTGGGCTTCTTGCGCCACAACCTCCACCCCAGCCGCATCATCCTGGGTGACGCCGGGGCCTACTTCCTGGGCTACGTGCTCGCGGCCACGGCGATCCTGGGCAACCTCAAGATCAGCACCGTCTGGGCCCTGGTCCCCACCGCGCTCTTCCTGGCCATTCCCATCCTCGACACCACTCAGGTGGTGCTGCGGCGGCTGGCCGTGCGCAAGAACCCGCTGGCCCACCCCGGCAAGGACCACCTGCACCACTGGCTGCTGGCGCGCGGCCTCGACCAGCACCGCGTGGCCGTGGTGCTCTGGGCGCTTACCCTGGCGAGCGGCACCGCGGCCATGCGCGCCCAGGGAATGAGCTGGACCGTCACGCTCACCAGCGCCGCGGGGGCGGCCCTGCTGCTCGCCTTCGCCAGCTGGCGCCGCCGCCGCGCGGCCCGGAGGGGTTCGTGAGAACCGTCACCCTGGCCTTCGGCACCCGCCCCGAAGCCATCAAGATGGCCCCCGTGCACCACGCCCTCGCCGCCCGCGACGATCTGCGGGTGCGGGTGCTGCTCACCGGCCAGCACCGCGAGCAGCTGGAGCAGGCGCTGGCGGTCTTCGGGGTGACGGCCGACCGCGACCTCGAGGCGATGACCGAGCGGCAGGCGCTGCCCGACCTCTTCGCGCGCATCGTGCCCGCGGCGGCGCGGGCCCTCGCCGAGCTCGAAAGCGACTACGTCCTCGTCCACGGCGACACCCTCACCACCTTCGCGGTCGCCTGGGCCGCCTTCTTGGAAGGCGTCCCCGTGGGCCACGTCGAAGCGGGGCTGCGCAGCGGCCGCCTCGACGAACCCTTTCCCGAGGAGGCCAACCGCCGGCTCACCGACATCCTCGCCGACCTCGCCCTCGCCCCCACGCCGGGGGCCGCGGCGAACCTGCGCGCCGAGGGCTTCGACCCCGCGCGCGTCGTCGTCACCGGCCAGACGGGCATCGACGCGGTGCGCTTCGCCGCCGCCCGCGGCCGCCTGCCCGCGGGCCTGCCCCCCGGGCCTTACGTGACGGTGACGCTGCACCGGCGCGAGAACTGGCCGCGGCTCGCGGACCTCGCGGCGGCGCTGGCGCGCACCGCGGGCCGCCACCCGGAATTCACCTTCGTCTACCCGGTGCACAAGAACCCGGTGGTGCGCGAGGCGGTGCGGCCGGCGCTCGCGGGCGTGCCCAACTTCGTGCTGCTCGAGCCCCTGGAGTTCTCGGAGATGGCCGCGCTCCTGGCCGTGAGCGAGCTGATCGTCACCGACTCGGGCGGCCTCCAGGAAGAGGGCGCCGCTCTGGGCGTGCCGGTGGTGGTGGCGCGCAACGTCACCGAGCGCCCCGAGGGGGTGGAGGCGGGCATCCTGCGGCTCGCTGGCAACGAACCCGAAGGCTTCGAACGCACGCTGCGCGAGCTGCTCGCGGACGCGGTCCAAAGGGCCCGCATGGCCGCCGCCCCCAACCCCTACGGCGACGGCCGCGCCGCCGGGCGGGTGGCCGCGGCGGTGGCCTGGCGGTTGGGGCTGGGGCCGCGGCCGGACGACTGGGCGCCTAGCCCGGAGGCCGGCCCAGACGCTGGGTGAGCCGCCCCACGCCGTCGATCTCCACCGTCACCTCCTGACCCGGCTCGGGCCAGCGCCCGCTTTCGAGCGCCGAACAACCCGGGAAGGTTCCCGTGGCCAGCACCGCGCCCGCCTCGAGCGGTTCGCCCATCGAAGCGTAGGCCACGGCCTCGCCCAGATCGAAACGGGGTCCGGCCGCCGAGCCCTCGCAGACGACCTCCCCGTCGAGCCGCACCCGCCCCAATAGCCGCTGCCAGTCGGGCAGCACCTCGTCGGGCGTCACCACCTCGGCGGCGATGCCGGTGGCGAAGTTCTTGGCCTTGACCGGACCGAAGCCCGAGCGCATCTCCGCGGCCTGGACGTCGCGGGCGGAGTGGTCGTTGAGGACGAAGAAGCCGCCGATGGCCGCCAGGGCCTCGTCCGGGTCGGCGTCGCGAAGCGGCCGCGCCAGCACGAAGCCGAGCTCGAGCTCGTAGTCGAGGGCGCGGGTGTAGCCGGGCCAGGGCACCTCGGCCCCTTCGGTGAGGAAGGCGCGGGGGTTGCCCAGGTAGTGGATGGGCCGTTCGTACCAAAGTGCCGAAGGGCGCACCTTGGCGTGGGGACGGCCGCTGATGCGCTCGAAGATCTCCACGAAGCGGTAGGCCCGGGGCAGGAAGCGCTTCAGCCACCCCTTGGTGGCCCCGATCGCGTGGGCCTCGTAGAGCATGAAGTCGCGGAAACTCGTCGGTTCGAAGGGCAGCAAAGCCTCGTCGCGCGCCGGTTCCGGAGGACGGCCCTCGGCGTGGGCGCGCTCCAGCCGTTCCAGGGCGCGCGCCCGCACCGCCTCGCCCCCGGCGAGGAAGGCGAGCAGGTCGCGCGCCGCCGCCCCCAGCTCGGCCTCGAACGGCGCGAGCGGGTACCACTGGCCCCCGTGCCAGGCGGCGACGCTGGCCTCGCCGTCTTCGAGCCGCAGACGCTTCAGCCTCACCGTCCACCTCCTAGTCCAGGATGGCCACGACCCGCGCGGGCCCGGCGCTGGCGCCTTCGATCTTGAGCGGGAAGGCGGCCACCTTGAAACCGAAGGGGGGCAGCCGGTCCAGCCCCACGAGCCGCTCGATCTGGGCGTAGGGCAGGTCGGCTTGGTGCGCCGCCCAGAAGACGCCGGGGCGCTTTTCCCGAAGCGCCGCCTCCGCCTGCAGATCCAAGGGCGCGTCCCAGCTCCAGGCGTCGATGCCCATCACCCGCACGCCCCGGTCGAAGAGCCAGCGGGTGGCCTCGGGGCTCACCCCGGGCCCCATCAGGAAGTAGTCGGGATGAGCGTAGTAGGCGTCCATACCGGTGCGCACCAGCACGATGTCGAGGGGCTTGAGGGTGTAGCCGATGCGCCCCAGCTCCGCCTCCAGGTCGGCCACCTCGACCACCTGGCCGCGTTCGCGGCCCGTCATGTCGAGCACCACGCCGTCCGCGAAGAACCACTCGAGCGGCAGCTGGTCCACCGTGGCGGCGGGCTCGCCGCCGATGCGGCGGTTGTAGTGGTAGGGGGCGTCCACGTGGGTGGTGTCGTGGGTGCCGAGCCGGGTGATCGTCTCGACGGCCCAGCCCTCGCCCTCGCGCAGCAGCTCGGGCGGAACGCCGAAAAGGGCCTGGATCTGGCGGGCGCCGGCTTCGTGGTCTGCGTAGGCGATCTCGGTCTTGAAGAACTCGGGGGTACCTTCGGGGCTGTTCGCGATCGTCGCGGACAAATCGATGAACCGTGGCATGTCTCCCTCCCCAAGCGGGTTTGAGGGCAGCCTACCACGAAGTGCGGGGCCGGCGCGCCGCCCAGATTCGCACCCCGGCCCAGCCCGCGAAGGCCAAGAGCCCCAGGACCCCCGCGGCCGCACGGCCGCCCAGCACGTCCATCAGCCAGCCCGTGAGGTACGAGCCGGGGGGCCCGGAACCGAGCAGCGCCAGCATGTAGATGGAGATCACCCGGCCCCGCAGGTCGTCGGGCACCGCGGTCTGGATGAGGGTGTTGGTGCCGACGAGGGTGAGCACCATCCCCAAACCCGCAAGCCCCATCACCGCGGCCACCGCCCAGGGGCCGAGCGGCAGGAAGAGCAGCAGGTGGGCGGTCACCAGCACACCCACCCCGTAGTCGATGCGCCGGGGATTGAAACCCCGCGCCAGCGCCTGGCCCACCGCCCCCACGAGGGCGCCCGCCCCCATGGCGCTCATGATGCCGCCGTAGCCCTCGGCCCCCAGGCCCAGCACCAGGCGCGCGTAGGCCGGCACCAGGGTCTGGAAGTTGATGGCGAAGGTGCCCACCCAGAAGATCAGCACGATCGCCGAGAGCACCTCCGGGGTGCGGCGCACGTAGGCAAGGCCCGCGGCCAGCTGCGCCAGCGGGTTGCCCCGCGCCCCCGCCGCGGCCAGCCCCACCGGCACCACGCTGAGGAAGACGAGCATGGGAAAGAACGAAAGGCCGTTGATCAGGAACGCCCAGCCCATCCCCAGCCGCGCGATCAGGAGGCCGGCGATCGCCGGGCCCGCCAGCCGCGCTACGTTGAAGCTGAACGAGTTGAGGGCGATCGCCCCGGGGTAGCGGTCGCGGGTCGCCAGCTCCACCGTGAAGGCCTGACGCGTGGGCAGGTCGAAGACGTTGGCCAGGCCGTAAAGCGTCGCAAAGACGAGCACCCAGCCGTAGGTGATCGCGCCAGCGAACAGCAGCCCCGCCATCGCCAGCGCCAGCGCCGCCATGCTGCCCTGGGTGATGCGCAGCAGGGTGCGGCGCGGCCAGCGGTCGGCCAGCACCCCCGCGGGCAGACTGAAGAGCAGCGAGGGGGCGAACTGCAAGGCCACGACCAGGCCCAGCCGCTCGGCTGAGCCGGTGAGCTCGATCACCAACCAGGCCTGCGCGGCCGACTGCATCCAGGTGCCCAGCTGGCTGACAAAAAGGCTGATCCAGTAGTTGCGGTAGTGGGGATCGCGAAGCAGCTCGAGCGCCGGCACGCCTTCAGCCTACCGCAAGACTGACCGTTCGGTCATTTTTCCCCGCCCATCTGCAACGCCGCCGTAACGCCCCTACGTCTACCCTGACCCTGGAGGTAACTACAGTGAAGAAATCGCTAAGCGCCCTTGCCCTGTTCTCCGCCTTGGTGCTCGGGCTGATGGCCTGCTCCACGCCACCGCCCGCCAACCAGGGCCCTGGTCAACCGTACACGACCGAGGAATACAAGCCGGGGGTGCCCGGCACCGTCCAGACCATCCGGCTTTCCGACGGCTCTTCGTTCGAGGCGCTGGTCAAGGACGGCAAGGTCATCCTTGAAGGCGACATTGTCCTGGGCACGGTGGATGAGGTGTCCTCCATGGCGCAAGCCGGCGTAAGCCCCCTCAGCAACAGTTGCGAATACGCCCGCTGGTGGTGCGACGAATGGCCCCGCAAAATCGTCTACTACGAAGTTGCGGACCCCGAGCGGGCCACGGTGGGGTCGGAGACCCTTGAGAGCATCGTAGCCCAAGCCATCGAGGAAATCGAAGCGCGGACCAATCTGCTCTTCGTGCGCGACCCCACAAAGGCGCGGCGTATCGTCTACCACTCAGGCGGAAAGAATGAGGGCTGCCACTCGACCATCGGAACCAACCGAAACGGGTCACCGCAGGAAAAAGCCCACGTTTGGCTGGAGGCACCCACGGGAGGTGGGCATTGTTACACGAAGGGCATCGCCGTTCACGAAACGATGCACGCGCTCGGCTTCTACCACGAACAGACCCGCGACGACCGAGGCGGCTACGTGCGTATCCTCTGGGACAACATTCAATCCGGCAAGAAACACAACTTTGAAAACCCCGACGGCTGGTTCCTCAACCGCGGTGTCGATGTCGGCCCCTACGATTTCGATTCCATCATGCATTACGGTTGTACGGACTTCGCTAAGCGCAGCGGTCTGAATACCCTGGAACCTATGGTCGCGGGGATCACCTGCGAGAACAACGGCAAGGGACGGCCCATCGGCCAGCGCTCGGGAATGAGCGACGGTGACGTCCTCGGTGTTCTCACCGTCTACCAGCCGCTACTCGAAATCACCGCACCCTCGTCAAGGGCAAGGAATCAGCCGCTCAGCTTCGAACTAAACGGCGAGTACGATCGCGACACCACCGCCGTGGAACCCTACACCCGCTGGTACGTGGACGGCGCCGAGGTGGCGAGCGCGGCCACCACGGGCTCGCTCAGCACCTGGGAGTACGCCACCGGCCCGCACACCTTGGAGGCGGTGGTCGAGATCAACGGCGTCGAGCTCGACCGCCTGAGCCACACCTTCACCCTGAGCAACGTGGACCCGGTCGTCGAAATTACCCAGCCCCTGAGCAGCGGTCCCTACTGTCAGAACGAGACGATCACCCTCAGGGCGCTGGCGAGCGACGTCGACACCGCTCCCTACTTCGAAAGCGGCAACGTCAGCGACCGGGTGGACTGGATCTACGACCCCGATCCTAGCGATATCTATCTGGGGTGGACGTTCGCTAACGACACCCCCTCAACCAGCTACACCCTTAGCGATACCGGCACCGTGCGCTTCATCGCCCTGGTGGACGACGCCGACGGCGCCCAGGCCAGCGATTACGTCGACGTCGTCGTCGATCCCTGCACCAACACCCCGCCCACGGTGACGATCACCAACCCGAGCGGCGACCTGAACGTCTGGGTCGACGCCAGCGACGCCAACGGCTGGTACTACAGCATCACCCTGCAGGGCACGGCCAGCGACGCCGAGGACGGCCCCCTCACCGGAAGCTGGTACACCGACCGCGGCGACGTCCAGCCGGGCGGCCCGGCGAGCGGCGAGCAGCTTTTGGGCAACGGCAATACGCTCCCGGTTAAGCTCTATGCCAAGGCCGGTGAGGCCGTGACCGAGCACGTCATCAGCTTCCGGGTCACCGACTCGGACGGCAACACCCGCACGGTCACGGTGACGATCACGGTCAACCAGCTCATCTGAACCCGCAGCCGACCGCCCCCGGCCATGCGGGGGCCGGGGGCGGTATCCCGTTGCCCGTCTTCAGGCCTTCCGTCGCCCCAGCGCCACCGCGAGGGCCAGCAGCGCAAAACCCGCCAGGTTCACCTCGAAGAGCGGCCAGAAGAGGCCCACGCCCGCGGCGGCCAGCAGCAGACGTTCGTATGGGAGCGCCGCGCGGAACATGTACCCCTCCAGCGCCGCGGCGAAGGCCCAGAGCCCCAGGAGGCCCCGCACCAGGTCGAAAACGATCTCGCCGGGCGAGCCCGTGAACATGATGCCGGGAGCGTAGACCATGAGGAGCGGAATCAGGTAGAGGCCCTTGGCGAACTTCCACGCCTGCACCCCCGCGCGCATCGCGTCGGTTCCCGCGAGTCCGGAGGCGGCGTAGGCCGCCAGCGCCACCGGCGGGGTCACGTTCGAGTCCTGGCTGTACCAGAAGACGATCAGGTGGGCGATGATCAGTGCCACCCCCAGGTCCTGCAATGCCGGGCCGGCCAGCACGACGAGCACGATGTACGACGCCGTGACCGGCAGGCCCATCCCCAGCACCAGGCTGGCGATCGCCACGAGGAGCAGCGCCAGCAGCAGGTGGCCGCCCGAGGCCGAAACGACGAGGTGGCTGAACTTGAGGCCCACCCCGGTCAGGCCCACGACCCCGACGACGATCCCCGCGGCGGCGGTGGCCACGGAAACCGGAATGGCTGCGTTGGCCCCGGCGATCAGGCCCTCGAGCAACCGTGAAAGGTTGAGTGGGCTGTAGGGGCTGAGGCTGCTCGCGAAGACCATCCCCACCACCAGGTAGAACTGCCAGAGCGCGAAGCCGTGGCTGGGCTGGAATCCGATGTAGAGCAGGTAGCCCATGGCGGCGAGGTGCAGCGCCAAGTGCGTCGAGCGGCCCCCGGCGCTCCCCGGCCGCGGCCGCAGGTTGCTGGCCAGGACGATGGCCAGGACGCCGATGAAGCCTACCTTCATCGCGCTCACGCCCTTGAAGAGGTAGTAGACGAGGATGAAGAGCGGAATCAGGTAGTGCCAGCCCTCGATCAGCACCTTGCGCACCGGCGGCAGCTCGCCGGCCGGGAGGCCCCGCATGCCGCGCTTGGCCGCGATCAGATCGACGAAGAGGTAGACGGTGAGGAAGTAGAGGATCGCGGGGACGATCGAGAGCTTGACGACGGTCAGGTACGGCGTCTGGGTGTACTCGGCGATCAGGAAGGCTCCCGCCCCCATGATCGGCGGCATGATCTGCCCGCCGGTGCTGGCCGCCGCCTCCACGCCCGCGGCCTCTTCGGGCTTGTACCCCAGCTTCTTCATGAGGGGGATCGTGAAGGCGCCGGTGGTGACCACGTTGGCGATGGCCGAACCCGACAAGGACCCCATGAAGGCGCTGGCCACCACGCTGGCCTTCGCCGGCCCTCCGCGGCTCTTGCCGGCGAGGGCGTAGGCCAAGTCGATGAAGAACTTACCGGCGCCGGTGGCTTCGAGGAGCGAGCCGAAGAGGATGAAGATGAAAACGAAGGTCGCGGCCACCCCCAGGGGCACGCCGAAGATGCCCTCGGTGGTCAGGTAGAGTTGCCCCACCAGGCGCTCGGTACCGTAGCCCTTGTGCGCCAGCACGCCGGGCATGTGCGGACCGTAGTAGGCGTAGGCGATGAAAAGGGCGGCGATGATCGTCATGGGCCAGCCGATGGCGCGGCGGGTGGCCTCGAGCACCAGCACGATGGCCACGATGCCCAGGTAGACGTCGCTCGGCTCCCACCAACCGAAGCGGTCGATGATGGCGTCGTAGTTGAAGTAGAGGTAGCCGCCGATCGCGAGGCTGGCCGCGACGAGCACCCCGTCCACCAGCCAGCGCAGCGCCGGGGGCCAGCGCCGACTTACCGGGGTGGAGAGAAAGAGCAGCACCAGGATGAAGGTCAGGTGGATCGAGCGCTGGAAGATCGCGGTCATGGGCGCGTAGCCCGCCGTGTAGATCTGAAAGGCGACGAGCAGCAACGCCACGACCGCCAGGAGGACGCCCAGCACGTTCCTGCGGTTTTCCGGTTCACTCACAGCGCACACCTCGCAACGTGTAGACCCGGGGCAGGGTCAGCACCTCGAAGACCGCCCGCTTGTGCGGGGCGAGGCGGGAGAGGTCGCAGCGCGCGCCGGCCACCACCACCGTATGGTGGATCTCGGGGCTGCCGATGCGCAGGACCATGCCCTCGGCGCGCTCGTGGATGTCGACGATGGCCACGGCGTGGTCGGCCTCGGCCACGGTGCGGCCGCGGCCGCGGATCTCGCCCAGCCCCGCGGCGAACCAGGGGTTGTGGGTCTCCTCGAGCCAGAGCTCGCCGCCTTCGACCCGGAAGACCTCGCGCACGGGAATGGCCGACACCGAGTGCACCCAGTCGAGCTCCACCACGGTCCCCTCCCCTACCGGGAAGAAGAGCGGCCCGACCCCCTCGATGCCGACCTGGAGCACCGTGACCGGCCAGGCCAGCCAGAGGAACAACGACAGGGCCCCCAAGGCGGCGAGCGCGGAGGGGGCCCTTTTCATCGTCGATCGGTTACTTGGCGGGCTTGAGCTGATCGGGAACGGTCAGGCCGATTTCCTCGTAGTACTTGATCGCGCCGGGGTGCAGCGGGATCAGGGTGGCCTTCAGCACGTACTCGGGGCTGATCGTCTTACCCGCGGGGTGGATTTGGCCCAGCTCGTCCACGTGCTCGAAGAGCGCCTTGGTGAGCTGGTAGACGAGCTCGGTGTCCTCGTCAGCGTTCACGAAGAGAACGTTGGGGGTGCCCACGGTCAGGCAGTCGTAGTCGACGCCCTTGTAGGTGCCGGCGGGAATGGTGAACGGCTTGTAGTAGGGGTTCTCCGCCGAAACCTTGGCCTGCTCCTCGGGGGTCATGCAGATGAGGACCATCTGGCGGGTGGTGGCGAGGTCCACCAGCGAACCGGGGCCGAGGCCCACGGACCAGGAGCCGACGTCGATGGTGCCGTCCTTGAGGGCCGACACCTGCTCGGCGAAGGAGAGGCGGAACTCCTTGAAGTCCTTGCCGGGCTTGAAGCCGAGGGTTTCGAGGACGGCCCGGGTCATCACCGCGGTGCCCGAACCGGGGGCGCCGGTGGAAACGCGCTTGCCCTTGATGTCGGCGATCTTCTTGATGCCGGTCTCGGCCACGGTCACGAACTGCCAGGCGTTGGGGTACATGGCCCCGATGGCGAGGATGGGCTGGGGCTTACCCTTGAACTTGCCCTCGCCCTTGTAGGCCTGCACCACCACGCCGCTGGTGCCCAGCGCCGCCTGGGCCTCCCCGCCCGCCACCAGGCGGACGTTCTCGACCGAGGCGCCGGTCACCTCGGCGCTGGCCTCGACGCCCTGGACGTAGTCGGTCCAGATCTGCGCGATGCCGCCGCCCAGGGGGTAGTAAACGCCACCGGTACCGCCGGTGGCGAGCGAGATGCGCTTGACCTGGCCGAAGGCCAGGCCTACGGCTAGCAACAGGGCCAGTACAACGAGTCCACGCGTGAGCTTCATATCCACCTCCCGAGTATCCTGTCCGCCTACATCGTACGTATCTTTATGCGGCTTGTCAAAGCCTCGGTGGGCAGCGTTCGGCGGACGCCGTTCCCTTGTCAGGCGCGGGGGCTCTCCGTATGCTTGGGGCTAGGAAGCGAGGTTCGCGATGCTCGACTACTACCAGGTCATGGAGTTGTTCAGCCCCGAAGAGCGGCAAGTTCAAGCAGCCGCCCGCAAGTTTCTGGACGCCGAGGTCATGCCCCACATCCGCGACTGGTGGGAGCAGGGGACGTTTCCGCGCCACCTGATCCGCGCCTTCGGCGAGATGGGCTTCCTGGGCTCGAACCTACCCGAGGAGTACGGCGCCGCGGGGGTGTCGAACAACGCCTACGGGCTGATCATGTACGAGCTCGAGCGCGTCGACTCGGGCCTGCGCAGCTTCGCCAGCGTCCAGGGCGCCCTGGTGATGTACCCCATCTACGCCTACGGCTCCGAGGAGCAGAAGCGGGAGTACCTGCCCAAGCTGGCCGCGGGCGAGATCGTGGGGGCCTTCGGCCTCACCGAGCCCGACGGCGGCTCCGACCCCGGCGGCAACATGAAGACCAAGGCCGTGAAGGACGGTGACCACTACGTCCTGAACGGCACCAAGATGTGGATCACCAACGGCTCCATCGCCCAGATCGCCATCGTCTGGGCCAAGGACGAGGAGGGCAGGATCCTGGGCTTCATCGTGCCCACCGACACCCCGGGCTTCTCGGCGCCGGAGATCCACCACAAGATGAGCCTGCGCGCCAGCGTGACCAGCGAGCTGGTGCTCGAGGACGTGCGCGTCCACAAAGACCAGTTGCTTCCGGGGTCGGGCAGCCTGCGGGCACCGCTCTCCTGCCTCACCCAGGCCCGCTACGGCATCGCCTGGGGGGCGCTGGGCGCGCTCGAGGCCGTCTACACCGAGGCGCTCGAGTTCGCGAAGAGCCGCATCACCTTCGGCCGCCCCATCGCCGCCCGCCAGCTGATCCAGGACAAGCTGGTCTACATGCTGAGCGAGCACACCAAAGGGCTGCTCCTCGCCTGGAAGCTGGGCAAGATGAAGGACGCGGGCACCCTCAAGCACACCCACGTCTCCCTGGCCAAGCGCAACAACGTCCGCGTCGCCCTCGAAAGCGCGCGTCTGGCGCGCGAGATCCTGGGCGCGAACGGGATCACCGTCGAGTACCACGCCATCCGCCACATGCTCAACCTGGAGACCGTGGACACCTACGAGGGCACCCACGACATCCACACCTTGATTCTGGGGCGCGACATCACCGGCGAGAACGCCCTCACCTGAGCCCAACCCGAAAGGGCGCGGAGCACGCTCCGCGCCCTTGCCTTTTTCGTGCGGCCTAGCGGACCAGGGCGTTCGCCGCCGTAAAGAGGCCGAAACCCAGCCCCGGCAGCACGCCCAGCAGCACGACGAGCAGCGTCGCCAGCGCGATCCCCACCGGCGTGGAGCCGGAAAGAACGATCTTCTCGACCTTCGCAGCCTTCGCAAACAGCGCCGCGCCCAGCAGCTTGAGGTAGTAGTAGGCGGCGATCACCGCAGCGAAGAGCGCCAGGGCCACGAGCAGGTACTGCCCGCCGCGCGCCGCTTCGAGGAAGACCAGGTACTTGCCCCAGAAGCCCACAAGAGGCGGAAGACCCGCCAGCGAAAAGAGGGCGACGGTCCAACCCAGGCCGAGCAGCGGTGAACGGCTCCAAAGCCCCGCCAGCTCCCCGAGCCGCACGCCCTTGCCCTCGTCGAGCTGCGTCAGCACCGCGAAGGCGAGCCCGGTCGAAAGCGCGTAGGCGAGCAGGTAGTAGCCCATCGCCGGCGCCGGGTCGGGGCCGAAGAGGGCGATGGCGATGTAGCCCGCGTGGGCCACCGAGGAGTAGGCGAGCATCCGCTTGGCCTCGCCCTGCACCATCGCGGTGAGGTTGCCCCAGAAGACGGTGAGCAGCACCAGCGCCGCCAGCGCGTAGAAGACGGGGCCTTCGAGCCCCACCGCGGCCAGCACCCGGGCGAAGGCGGCGAAGGCCGCCGCCTTGACCGCGGTCGCCATGAAGAGGGTGACCGGCGAAGGGCTGCCCTGGTAGACGTCCGGCGTCCACCAGTGGAAGGGGACGAGCGCGGTCTTGAAGGCCAGGCCCGCGAGCAGCAGCATGACCGCGGCGGCGTAGACCGGCCCCGAGCCCCCGGCGCCCAGCACGAAGCCGCCGGTGGCGCCGAAGTAGAGGGCGATGCCGTAGAGGAAGACGGCCGCGGCCACCGCCCCCAGCAGGAAGTACTTGAGGCTGGCCTCGTAGCTCAGCGCGTCGCGGCGGCTCGCCGCCAGCGCGTAGAGCGGGATCGAGAGCAGCTCGAGCCCCACCACGATCACGCCCAGGTGGGCGGTGCTGGCCATCACGTGGCCGCCCAGCACCGCAAAGGCCACGAGCGCGTAGTACTCGAACGGGGGCCAGCCCTTCCGCTGGAAGTAGTCGCAGTCGGCGAGCAGCGCCAGCAGACCGCCCGTGATCATCACCAGGGTGAACCCCTGGGCGAAGGGGTCGAGGACGTAGAGCCCGCCGTAGGCGGAAAAAGGCTCGCCCCAGCGCAGCGCCAGGCTGACGAGCGCGGCCACCAGGCCCAGCAGGGTGAAGACCTTGGCCGTACGCGCGGGGGCGAAGAAGCCCACGAAGGTGGCCGCGAGGGCCGTCAGGAAGAGGATCCAGAGCGTGGTCACCGTCCACCTCCGAGCAGGGCGGCCAGCGCCTCGGCCGCAGGCTGGAGCGCCTGGGTGAAGAGCTTGGGGTAGACGCCCATGAAGACGATCACCAGCGTAGCCAGCGTGCCCCACTGCCACTCGAAGGCGTCCAGGTCGTCCGCGGGCTTGTCGGGAGCGCTGTGGAAGATCTGCTGGTAGGCGCCCAGCGCGTACGCGGCCGCGGCGATGACGGCCAGGAAGCCGACGAAGGTCCAGACGGGGCTGGTCTGCCAGGCGCCCAGCAGGTTCATGAACTCGCCCGGGAAGCCCGAGAGCCCCGGGAGGCCCACCATGGCCAGCACCAGGATCAGCCCCAGCGCCGCCAGCGCCGGCGCCGACTTGGCCAGGCCCGAAGTGGGCCTGAGGTCAAGGGTGCCGAAGCGGCGGTGCAGGCTGCCGGCGAAGAGGAAGAGCGCCCCGGTGTAGACCGCGGAGGCCGCCAGCAGGAAGATCGCCCCCAGCGCCCCCTCCGGGGTGCCGCTGAAGAGGCCCAGCGCCCCCACGCCCATGTGCGAGAGCGCGCCGTAGGCCAAAAGCCGCTTCCAGTCGGTCTGGGCGTAGGCGGTCCAGGCCGCCCCCAACGCCGTCAGCGCCGCCAGCGCCAGCAGCCAGGGCTGGAAGGCGGCGAAGGCCTCGGGGAAGAGCGGCAACGCCCAGCGGAAGAACCCGAAGAGGCCCACCTTGTAGAGCGTGCCCATCACGTCGGCCAGCCCCGAGGGGTGGTTCTCGGCGTGGAAGTCGGGCAGCCAGACGTGCAGCGGGAAGAGCGGCGTCTTGACCATGAAGGCGATCAGGAAGGCCGCGAAGGCCCACGTTCCGGCGGCGCCCGCGAGCGGATGGGCCACCAGGTCGGCCTGCAGGAAGCTGGGCGCACCGCCCAGGTAGCGCACGGCCAGGATGCCCGCGAGCATCAGCAGGCTGCCCACCAGGGTGAAGATCGCGAACTTGACCAGCGCCCGCACCCGTCCGCTGCCGCCGAAGAGGCCGAGCATGAGCAGGCTGGGAATCAGGGTCGCTTCGAAGAAGACGTAGAAGAGCACCAGGTCGCGCGCGGCCAGGATGCCCAGCAGCCCCGACTCCATGAGCAGGGCCAGCCCCACCATCGCCGGCGGCACGTCGTGGGCCGCCAGCAGGGCGATAAAGGTCGTGATCACGACCGCGAGCATCAACACCGCGCCCACGCCGTCCCAGGCCACGGCGTAGTAGACGCCGGCCTCGGCCAGCAGCGGCACCTGGTAGGCCCCGCTCGAGCCGTCCAGGAAGGCGCCGAAGCTCACCAGGCCCAGCACCAGCGCGGCCGCCGCCCCAAGGAGTCCCAGCCCCCGGGCCTGGCCCGGCCGCAGCAGCACCAGCAGGCCGAAGACCAGCGGGAGGAAGATCAGCACGTGGATCATCGCAGCACCCCCCAGACCAGCACGGCCACCAGGCCGAGCACCATGAGCGCACCGTAGGCGCGCACGTAGCCCGTCTGCACCTTGGAGAGGAGGCCGCCCAGCCACGAGCCCGCTCCGGCGGCGGCGATGTAGACGGTGTCGAGGAAGCCGTCAAAAAGCGCGAGCACCAGGGCCAGCTCCTTAAGCGGGTTCACGATCAGTACGTTGTACACCCGGTCCACGTAGAAGGCGTTGGACGACCAGGTCTGGAAGGTGAGGTACCACCCCGGCAGCGCCTGGCGGGTGAAGGCCAGGTAGCCGAGGTAAAGGCCCACCAGCGCGACCACGGCCGAGAGCGCGATCAGCCCCCACTCGAGGCTGAGCGCCATGTGGTGCTTCTCGACGTGGGCCAGCGCCGGGGCCAGGTAGGGTTCCACCAGGTTCCAAAGCGGCTCGGGGAGGGCCAGGAAACCCGCGAAGACCGCGCCCAGCGCCAGCACGTCGTTGGGCACGGTCATCACCGGCGGCGCCTCGTGGGGGTGGCCGCTGCCCTGGTACTCGCCCAGGAAGACGAGCACGTACCAGCGCATCGCGTAGACCGCGGTGAGGAAGGCCACGGCCAGGCCGGCCAGGTAGAAGCCCGTGCCCCCGAAGGGGTAGGTGAGCGTCGCGGTGATGATCGCGTCCTTGGACCAGAACCCGGCGAGCAGCGGGAATCCGGCGAGCGAGAGCGCGCCCGCGAGGCCGTGCAGGTGGGTGCGCGGCAGGTACTTCCTGAGGCCGCCCATCTTGCGCACGTCCTGCTCGCCCCCAAGGGCGTGGATGACCGAGCCCGAGGCCATGAAGAGCAGGGCCTTGTAGAAGGCGTGGGTCATCACGTGGAAGAGCGCGATCCAGTACGCCCCCACCCCCACGGCCAGGAACATGTAGCCCAGCTGGCTGATCGTCGAGTAGGCGACGATCTTCTTGATGTCCCACTGCCCCAGGGCGCTGAGCGCCCCGTAGGCCGCGGTGACGAGCCCGATGACGGCGATGAAGTAGGAGACGTCCTGCAGGTTGGCGTAGAGGAAGGAGCTGCGGGCGATCAGGTAGACGCCGGCGGTGACCATCGTGGCCGCGTGGATCAGGGCGCTGACCGGGGTGGGGCCCGCCATGGCGTCGGGCAACCAGACCATCAGCGGCACCTGGGCGCTCTTGCCCACCGCGCCGACGAAGAGCAGCAGGCCCGCGGTGCCAAGGGCCAGCGGCAGCACCGTGCTGGACTCGATGGCCTCGCGCAGCTCGGCGATCGAGAGGGTGCCGAAGAGGCTGTAGAGCAGCGCCATGCCCAGCAGGAAGCCCAGGTCGCCGATGCGGTTGGTGATGAAGGCCTTGCGGGCGCTGTCGGCGTTCTTCTTCTCGGTGTACCAGAAGCCGATCAGCAGGAAGCTGGCCAGACCCACACCCTCCCAGCCGATGAACATCACCGGGTAGCTGCCGGCGAGGACGAGGGTCATCATCATGGCGATGAAGAAGTTGAGGTAGGCGAAGAAGCGGCTGAACCCGGCGTCGCCGTGCATGTAGCCGATGGCGTAGACGTGGATCAGGAAGCCGATGCCCGTGACCACCAGCCCCATGTAGCCCGAAAGCGGGTCGAGGACGAGGCTGAAGGGGATGCCGGGCAGCCAGTCCTTGACCGCCCACTCGGCGCCCCCGGTCAGCACCCCGTAGAGCACCAGCAGGAAGCTGAGCCCCGTCAGGGCCGAGGCGATCACGCCCGGCGCGGGCTCGCGCAGGTGCTTGCCGAAGAGCCCCAGGAAGACGAAGCCCAGGAGCGGCAGGAGAAGGATGAGTAGGAGCAGCATGGTCACCCCCTAAGCTCCGCGAGGTCGTCCACCGAGGTGGAGCTGCGGGCGCGGAAGACCGCGACGATGATGCCGAGACCCACGGCCACCTCGGCGGCGGCGAGCGCGATGACCACCAGCGCCATCACCTGCCCGTCGAGGTTGCCCGAATTGCGGGCGAAGGCCACGAAGGCCAGGTTGGCGGCGTTGAGCATCAGCTCGATGGACATGAAGATGAGGATCGCCGTACGCCGCGCCAGCACGCCGTAGAGGCCGATGGCGAAGAGCAGGGCGGAAAGCAGCAGGTAGTAGCTCACCGGTCCACCTCCCCGAGTTCCCGCTCCCGCTCGAGCACCTGGAACTTCTTGCGCGCCCCCCGCACCCCCGGCTGCACCAGCACCACCGCAGCCACGGTGGCCGCGAAGAGCAGCACCGCGATGAGCAGCACGACGTAGAGCCAGGGCCCGTAAAGCAGCCGCCCCAGCGGCCCCGGAAGCCCCCCGGCCAGCTTGATCTCGGCGAGCGGGTGGACCGGCCCCACGCCCGAGAAGGCGTAGGCCAGGGCCAGGAAGAAGACGGCGGCGAGCGCCGCGGCGAGCGGCCGCATCCAGGGCATGCGGCCCGTGCCCACGTCGGCCTTGGCGTCGAAGAGCAGCATGATCACGAAGAGGAAGAGGACCATCACCGCGCCGGCGTAGACGATGATCTGGATCCAGCCGAGGAACTGGGCCTCGAGCGCGAAGTAGACGGTGGCCAGCACCAGGAAGTTGCCCACCAGCGCCAACCCCGCGTGCACCGCGTTCTTGAGGGTGACCGCCGCAAGCGCGCTGGCGACCAGCAGCACCCCGGCGATCAGGTCGAAGGCGCTCACTCGTACTTCACCCCCTCCAGCTCGGGCCGTACGTAGGGGACCTCGAAGCCCAGCTTCAGGGGCTTGCCGGTCACCTGGGCCTCGCGCCGCTGCGGCTTGGACCCCACGGTACTGGCGAGCAGGTCCTCCTTGCCGTAGACGAAGTCGGAGTAGACGTAGTCGGCCAGCTCGAACTCGTTGCCCAGCACGATCGCCCCGGTGGGGCAGGCCTCCTCGCAGAGGCCGCAGAAGATGCAGCGCAGCATGTTGATCTCGTAAACCTTGGCGTAGCGCTCCCCCGCCGAGACCGGGTGCTCGGGGTCGTTCTCCGCGGGCTCCACGTAGATGGCGTAAGCGGGGCAGGCCGCCGCGCAAAGGCTGCAGCCGATGCACTTCTCCAGGCCGTCCGGGTGCCGGGTGAGCACGTGCCGGCCGTGGAACCGCGGCTTCAGGGGCACCGGTGCGCTCGGGTAGGGAATGGTCACCGGCTTGGAGAACAGGTGCTTGAGGGTGATCCCCATCGCCTTGGCCAATGCGAACACGCTCATACGGCTCCTCCTTTGCTGGCCACCCAGTAGGCCGTCGCCAGGAACCAGGCGAGCGCCACCGGGAAGAGCACCCCCCAGGCGAAGCGAATCATCACGTCGTACCGGGTGCGGAACCAGCTGGCCCAGATCCACATCACCAGGAAGATGAAGACCAGCCACTTGACGAACAACCACAGGATCGGGACCTCCGGCAGGCCGAAGGGGGCGTGCCATCCGCCCAGGAACAGCGTCGGGATCAGGGCCGAGGCCGTGATCCAGTGCAGCAGCTCGGCCATGTAGAAGGCCACGAACTTCATGCTGTTGTACTCGGTGGAGAAGCCGCCCACCAGCTCCTGCTCGGCTTCGACGAAGTCGAAGGGGGTGCGCCCCATCTCGGCCAGCGCGGCGATGAAGTAGACGATGAAGGCGGGGAACTGCCAGACGATCAGCCAACCGTACCGACCCTGCCAGTCCACGATGTCGCGCAGGCTGAGCGAGCCCACGACGAGCACCGGGCCCAAGAGCGCGACGCCCAGCGCGAGCTCGTAGCCCACCAGCCCCGCCGCCGAGCGCAGGCCGCCCATCAGGCTGTACTTCGACCCGGAAGCCCAGCCGGAGAGGAAGATGCCGTAAACGGCCAGCTCGGCGACCGCGAAGATGTAGAGGATGCCGACGTCCAGGTCGGCGACCCAGGGGTCGAGGCCGAAGAGGCTGCCTTCGGGCCCCAGCGGGATCACCGCGAAGGCGGCGAGCGCGAAGGTGAAGGAGATGACCGGCGCCAGCCAGTAGACGAAGCGGTCGGCCTTGGCCACCGAGATGTCTTCCTTGAAGATGGCCTTGACCGCGTCGGCGATCGGCTGCAGCAGGCCCAGCGGCCCGACCCGGTTGGGACCGAGGCGGACCTGGAAGCGGGCCAGCCCCCGGCGCATGCCCCAGGTGAGGTAGGCGAAGGCGAAGAGCAGGAGCAGGATCAGGACCAGGCCCTTGATCGCGGCGATCAGGTAGATCATGAGGTTTCACCTCCCTGGGGAACCAGGGCCCGGAAGGGAAGCCGGGCCGCCGGCATGCCCGCCGGCAGGAAGAACCAGCCCTTGGGCAGTTCGGGATCGAAGACGAGGCGCGCCCTGAGGGCACCCTGGGGGGTCTCCACCTCGAGCGTCGCCCCCTCGTCGAGCCCCTCGGCCAGGGCGGTTTCGGGGTGCGCGGCCAGCTCGAGCGCGCCCAGCGCCCGCTGCACCGTCGCCCCCAGGCGGTGGCGCGCCTTCCACATGCTGGGCCGCAGGTAGAGGTTGCCCTCCATCGGGGCCGGGCGCGGCGCCAGGCTGACGCGCGGGCGCCAGAGGGTGCCGTAGGGCTCGAGCTTGTCCAGGTCGATCCGGTAGCGCTCGTGGAAGCGCCGGCGCGCCTGGCGCACGAAGCGCACCGGCGCCTGCACCCCCAGCGCGTCGGCGAAGAGGCCCAGCGCCTGCGTCAGCCCCTCGGCTTCGCCGGCGTCGACGTGCGCGGGTTCGAGGCCCACGAGCCGGCTCTCGACGTTGAGCAGGGTGCCGCGCTTCTCGTAAGGCGTCCGGGCGGGCAGCACCACGTCGGCGTAGCGCCGGACCACCTCGCTCATGCGCGCGGCGTGGAAGACGCGGAACTCGGTCATGTCGAGCAGCTTCTGCGGCGGCGCCTCGGCGGCGATGAAGGCCGCGCGCGGCCCCTCGCGGTCGCCCGTGGGCCAGACGCCCATGGCCTCGAGCCCGCGGGCGTTGGCCGCCGGGGTCATGGCGAAGACGCCGGCGCCCTGCGACTTGGCGATCTTCTCGGCCAGCTTCGCGGCCTCGGGGTCCATGAGCACCTCGGCGCCCAGGAAGAGGACCCGCTTCTCCGCGGCCAGCCAGCGCTCGGCGGCGCGCCTCACCGCCGCCGGGTCCACGCCCGCCACCTCGGTAGGCTCGCGCCCCGCCAGCGCCGCGTCGAAGGCGGCGAGGAAGGCGACGGCATGACCGGGCTCGAAGACCCCCTTGGCCTCGGCCCACGTCATGACCCGCGTGGGGTGCGGGGCGAAGGCGCCCAGGAGCCGGGGGTCGGGCGGGGTGTGCTCGCGGATCGAAAGGTCGGCGATCGGGGTGCCGTGGTTGAAACGCGGCGGCATGGGAACCCCGCGCAGCCGCTTGTGGATCCAGACGTGCGCGATGGGCAGCTCCTCGGTGGGGTCGCCCACCACGAGCAGGTAGTCGGCCTCGAGCACGCTCGCGAAGGGCACCGCCGGGAAGTTCGAGGCCGGCACCGCGGTGCGCCCCTCGAAGTCGAGGAAGCCGCTCTCCAGCTGCTTGGCGAGCTCGGACGCGGCCAGCCCCTCCTCGATCGTGGCGTCGCCGGGGAGCACGAGGCCCACGCGCTTCCGCTCGACGCCCTCGAGCCCCTGGCGCATGGCGGCGAGCGCCTCTTCCCAGGTTGCGGGCTCGAGCGAGCCGCCCTTGCGCACCAGCGGCTGGGTGACGCGGTCCATGTCGGCCCACTCATGGCCGAAGCGGGCCGCGTCGGAGATCCAGATGTCGTTGAGCTCGGGGTTCTCGCGCGCGCGGATGCGCTCGATGCGCCCCGAGCGGGCGTCGATCCAGATGAACTGACCCGAGGCGTCGTCGGTGCTCACGCTGGGCGTCTGCTCGAACTCCCAGTTGCGGCCGCGGAAGCGCGCCACCCGGTCGAGCAGCGCCCCCACCGGACAGATGTCGGTGATGTTGCCGCTGAAGTTCGAGGGCAGCCCCTCGTCGGCGGTGCCGATGAAGGTGTGCACCGCCCGCTCGATGAAGTCGAGCACCTGGTCGCCGGGAATCTCCTCGAAGTAGCGCACGCAGCGCTTGCAGTGGATGCAGCGCTCGCGGTCGAGGATGATGAACTCGGAAAGCGGGTGGTGCTTGTCGACGTGGCGCTTGCTGAAGGCGTAGCGGGTGTAGACCGGCTCGCCGCTGGGGTCGGTGTAGAACTTGGCGTCCAGCCCGTACTCGTAAGCGCGGTCCTGCAGGTCGCAGGCGCCGCCCTTGTCGCAGGTGGGGCAGTCGAGCGGGTGGTTGGCGAGCGTCAGCTCCACCATCCCCGACTGGGCGTGCCGCACCTCGTCCGAGAGCGTGTCGATCACCATGCCCTCGCTGACGGCCAGCGTGCAGCTCGCCATCAGCTTGGGGAACCAGAAGATCTTGACCTCCCCCGACTCGTCCTTGATCCACTCGCCATCCGGCCCCTTGCGCGGCGCCCCCGCCTTGACCAGGCACATCCGGCAGGAGCCGGTGGGGCTCAGGTGGCGCTCGGCGCAGAAGAGGGGCACGTCGTAGCCGGCGTGGAAGATCGCGTCCATCGCCGAGGTGCCGGGGGGAACCTCGACGGTGCGGTCGTTGACCTTGACTTTCGGCATGCTCACCTCCACCTCGGCCCGGACTTCACGGCGCAGCTGCCGTGCTCGATGTGGTGCAGGAACTCGTCGCGGAAGTGCCTGAGCGCCCCGCGGATCGGCCAGACCGCGGCGTCGGCCAGCGGGCAGAAGCTGCGGCCCTCGATCTGGTCGAGCAGGTCCTCCATCGTCTTCAGGTCCTCGTGGGTGGCCTGGCCGCGCTCGAACTTCTCGAAGAGCTGCGGCAGCCAGCCCGAGACCCCTTCACGGCAGGGCGTGCACTTGCCGCAGGACTCGTGGCCGTAGAAGCGGATCAGGTTCCACATCGCGTCCACGATGCAGACTGACTCGGGGATGAGGACCACCCCGCCGGTGCCCAGCGCCGACTTGGCCGCGACGAGCGACTCGTAATCCATGGGCAGGTCCAGGTACTCATCGGTGAAGGGCAGCAGCGGCGTCGAGGAGCCCCCGGGAATGAAGGCCTTGATCGGCTCGGTGGGGCCGCCGGCCCAGTCGTAGATGAGCTCGCGGAAGGTGGTGCCCAGCGGCAGCTCGTAAACGCCGGGGCGACGGGCGGGGCCCGAGACCTGGAAGAGCTTCATGCCCTTCGAGCGCTCCGTGCCCATCTGCGCGAACCAGTCGGCGCCGCGCTGCAGGATGTGCACCACGCTGGCCAGCGACTCGATGTTGTTGATCGTCGTCGGCTTGCCGTAGAGGCCCGACTGCGCCGGGAAGGGCGGCTTCATGCGCGGGTTGGCGCGCAGGCCCTCGAGCGAGTTCATCAGCGCCGTCTCCTCGCCGCAGATGTAGGCCCCCGCGCCCCGGTGCACGTAGAGGTCGAAGTCGAAGCCGGAGCCAAAGAGGTTCTTGCCCAGGTAGCCGCGGTCGTAGGCCTCGCGGATCGCGGCGGTGAGGCGGTCGTAGGCCTTGCGGTACTCGCCGCGGATGTAGACGTAGCCCTTGGTGGCGCGGATGGCGAACCCACCGATGATCATGCCTTCGATCAGCTGGTGCGGGTCGTCCTCCATTAGGTAGCGGTCCTTGAAGGAGGCGGGCTCCGACTCGTCGGCGTTGGCAATCAGGTAGTGCTGCTGGCCGTCGTTGGGCATGAAGCTCCACTTGACGCCGGTGGGAAAGCCGGCGCCGCCGCGCCCGCGTAGGCCGCTCTTCTTGACCTCCTCCACCACCTCTTCGGGCTGCCGGCCGGTGAGCACCGCGCGCGCGGTCTCGTAACCGCCGTGGCCCAGGTAGTAGTCGAGGGTCCAGCTGTTCGGACGGCCCACGTGGGCGTAGAGGGTGGGGGTGAAACGCGGATCGTGACCGCTGGTGATCGGCCCTTCGCTCACGACGCACCCCCTTCCTCGGCCAGCTCGATCGTCGCCTTGCCCATCTTGTCCTCGTCGGGCAGCGTCTGGCGCACCTCCTCGAGCGGCTTGTCCTGCATCAGGCCCTCGAGCAGGGCCTCGAGCCGCGCCTTGGTGACGCGCTCGACGTAGGGCTCATCGTTGATCTGAACGACCGGCCCGGTGTGGCAGCTGCCCAGGCACTCCACCGCCTGGAGGCTGAAGCGGCCGTCCTCGGTCACCTCGCCGGGGAGGATGCCCAGCCGATCGGTGAGGGTGTGCCAAAGCTCGTCCGCCCCCGCCAGCTTGCAGCTGAGCGTCCGGCAGACCTGAAGGTGGTACTTGCCCGTGGGCAGCCCCTGGTAGTAGCTGTAGAAGCTCATCACCCCGGCCACCTCCGTGGCCGTGGTGCCCACCAGCTCGGCGATCTCCTTCATGCGCTCGAAGTCCACGTAGCCCTCGTCCTGCTGCACCCGCCGCAGGAGGGGCATGAGCGCGGAGCGCCGGCGGTCTTCGGGGTACTGCGCAAAGACCTCGGCGAGCCATTCCTGCTTGTCGTCAAAGAAGCCCATGCATTACCTCCGTTAGCGGTCGATGCCCCCGAGCACCGGGTCGAGGGTGGCGAGGATGGCGATGAAGTCGGCGAACTGGTGCCCCTTGCTGGCGTAGGGCAGCGACTGGATGTTGACGAACTCGGGGGTGCGGATCTTGACGCGGTAGGGCATGCTGCCCCCGTCGGAGACGATGTAGTAGGCCAGCTCGCCGCGCGCCGACTCGGTGGGGACGTAGACCTCGCCCGGCGGCGGGTGGAAGCCCTCGGTGACCAGCTTGAAGTGGAAGATCAGGGCCTCCATGCTGCGGCCCAGCATCTCGCGCGGCGGCAGCGAGAGGTGGGGGTTGGGGTCGCGGATCGGACCGGGCTCGAGCCGCTCCACCGCCTGCTCGATGATCCGGTGCGACTGCCGCATCTCCTCGAGGCGCACGATCATGCGGTCGTAGACGTCGCCGCGCGTGCCCAGAGGCACGTCGAAGTCGTACTTGTCGTAACCGCCGTAGGGGTGCGCCTTGCGCACGTCGTAGTTCACGCCGCTGGCGCGCAGGCTGCCGCCGGTGAGGCCCAGGTTGATGGCCACCTCCGGCGGGATGACCCCGATCTCGCGGGCGCGCGACTCGAAGATGGGCGAGCCGTCGAACATCCCCTGGTAGTCGTCCACCTTGGCGGGAAAGCCCGCGAGGAACTTCTTCAACTCGGGAACGAACTCCTCGGGCACGTCCTCCTTCAACCCGCCCACGCGGACGTAGTTGTGGTGGAAGCGCTGGCCGGTCACCCACTCGAAGAGGTCGAGGATGGCCTCGCGCTCGCGGAAGGCGTAGAAGAAGGGGGTCATCGCGCCCAGGTCCAATAGGCCCGTGGCCACGAAGATCAGGTGGCTGGCGATGCGGCTGAGCTCGTTGAGGATGATGCGGATCGTCTCGGCGCGCTCGGGCACCTGCGCCCCCACCAGCTTCTCCACCGTAAGCGCATAGGCGAGGTCGTGGGCGAAGGAGTGCACGTAGTCCATGCGCGGGGTGTAGGTGAAGTTCTGGGTGTAGGTGCGGTGCTCCATCGTCTTCTCGAAGCCCGAGTGCAGGTAGCCGATGTGCGGCACCAGATCGACGATCTCCTCGCCGGCCAGCGTGACCACGACGCGCAGCACGCCGTGGGTGGAGGGGTGCTGCGGGCCGACGTTGAGGACCATCAACTCGCTGCGCAGCTCGCGCGGCTCTTCGCGCGGGGGAACGTCGGTGTGCGGTTTCATGCGTCCTCCCCTTCGGCGGCCTGCGCCCGCCGCACGTCTTCATAGATCTCGGCGTAGCCGCGGCGCGCCCCGCCGCGGCGCCCGGTCAGGCCCGGATCCCCGCCCGCGAGCCCCGCGCGGAACGAGGCGGGGTCGATGTAGCGGCCGTCCTTGAACTGGGTGGGCGTCTCCCCCAGGGGGTAGTCCTTGCGCAGGGGGTGGCCTTCCAGGTCCTCGGGGGTCAGGATCTTGCGCAGGTCGGGGTGCCCCTCGAAGCGGATCCCCAGCAGGTCGAAGATCTCGCGCTCGAAGAAGTTGGCGCTGGCGTAAAAGGGCACGGCCGAGGGAAGCACCGGGTCGCGCTCGGGAACCCAGACCCGGGCGAAGAAGCGCGAGCCGTCGCCGTCCTTCCAGCCCTTGATGGAGACCAGCTCGAAGAGCACCGCGTAGCGTTCGGGCCGGGGCTCGGGGTAGCTGCTGTAGTCGATGCCGATGACGTTGGCCAGGTAGTTGAACCCCAGCTCCTGCATGGCCGGGAAGAAGTCGGCCAGCGCTTCACGCGGAACGTCCAGCCAGACGAGTCCGCGCGCCTCCTCCACGGCGTAGCCGTGCTCGGCGGCGTAGGTTTTGGCGCGTTCGAGTCGCACGGTCTACCCCCTCACCCAGGCCTCGATGGGCGGCAGCTTGCGCCCCGCGTCGTCGTAGGCCTGGCCGCGGATCTTCTTCTGCAGCTGCATCACCGCGTAGATGAGCGCTTCGGGCCGCGGCGGGCAGCCGGGCACGTAGACGTCGACCGGGACCACGCTCTCGACCGACTGGACGATCGCGTAGTTGTTGAACATGCCGCCGGAAGCGGCGCAGGCCCCCATGGCGATGACCCACTTGGGATCGCCCATCTGGTCGTAGACACGGCGCATCACCGGGGCCATCTTCTTCGAGAGCCGGCCGGCGACGATCATCACGTCGGCCTGGCGGGGGCTGGCGCGGAAGACCTCGGAACCGAAGCGGGAGAGGTCGTTGCGGGCGTCGGAAGAGGCCATCATCTCGATGGCGCAGCAGGCCAGCCCAAAGGTGACGGGCCAAAGCGAGTTGGAACGACCCCAGGCCACCAGCTTTTCCAGGGTGGTGAAGAGGATGCCCTCACGCTCGAGCTCCTGCACGTCGCGTTCGAACAGGTCTTTCAATCCCACTTCATCACCCCCTTCTTCCACTCGTAGACGAAGCCCGCGAGCACGATCAGGGTGAACGTCGTCACCGCCCAGAAGCCGGCGAGCCCGAGCTTTCCGGCGTTGACGGCGTAAGGCCAGAGGAAGGCCACCTCGACGTCGAAGATGATGAAGAGCATGGCCACCACGTAAAAATGCACCGGTAGTCGGTGCACCTCGCCGGCCGGGTCGTTGCCCGACTCGTAGGGCATCAGCTTGGTGGGGCTGGGTTTCTTGGGTCCCAGCATCGCCCCCATCGCCAGCATGACCACGCCGATCCCGGCGGCGATCCCCAAGTAGATCAGGATGTTGATGTACTCCGTCGTGGCTTGCAACGTATCCCCTCCTTTTGTGCCATCGTTCACTTGAGCGGCCCTAGGGGTGAGCGAACGATGAAAAACGCAGTCTTCATAAGTTTAACCCGGTCGCAGGTGGCCCACGAGGCCCATTCGTCCCGGTCGCTCTGCGGCCTCAGCCTAGCCCTTCCCCGGGGGCGGGGGCAGCTACGGGCGTCACAATTGCTAGCGGCCGTCGCGCATGCCGCTCTCCTTCCGGGCGCGGCCGCTGCGGTGTTCGGCCTCGCCGGTCTGCGGCGCCCCCATCCAGACGAGCGCCGTGCCTTCGTGGTCGAAGACCAGGGAGCGCACCCGCTGTTCGAGCAGCTCCGTCTTGGCCTTGCCGCGGGCCTTGCCGCGGGCCTCCTCTTCGTTTTCGGCGGCGACCACGTAGACCGACTCGACGACGGGGCCGGCACCCGAACACAGGACGTTGGTGACGAGGTAGAGTTTCATGCCCGCAGTCTAAAGCAGCCCGCGCCCTCCGGCGAAGCTTCGCGGCACAGTGCAACGCCGCCGTAACGCCCCGTGGTTTACAACCTACGCAGCGACCTGGAAAGGAGGACGGGACCGTGAAAACCCTGCGATTCTCCCCAAGCTTGGCCGTGGTTGCTGGATGGCTGGTGGCGCTCGCGTCCCTCGCGGGCTACGCCGGCGCGCCGCAGGCCGCCGCATACCGGTCGCTCCTCGTCGGCACCCGGACGGGCAGCGTCCTGGTGGACCCGCCACCGGAACCGTGAGCGGTATGCTTCCGGCCGCCTACGCACAGGACGTGCACGCCGGCAGGCTCTACCTGGCCGCGAACAACCGCGAGCTGCGCATCTACGACCTGAACGGCGAGCCGCAGAAAACGATCCGTTGCGAACCGGTGACCCAGGCCGTGGGGCTGGTGGCGATCGGCGACGGGCGCATCGCCGTGCTCGACAACAAGGACGACTACGTCCGCTTCCTCGACCCCAGCGGCGCCACCCTCGCCACCGTACCCATACCGGGGGCCGGCGGGTCCTCGCTGCAAAACCTCCACGGCATCGTCGTCGGGGGCGAGCTGGTGGTCAGCGAAAACGGGCGCAAGGCGGTCTTCGCCATCGACCTCGAAAACTACAGCGCGCGCATCCTCAAAGACCTCAGCGGCGAGGTCGGCGGGGCCTGGCTCTCGGGGATCACCTACCTGGACGGCGCCTTCTACGTGGCCAACAACAAGGGGGAGCTCTACCGCTTCCGCGAGGACGGTCCGGCCGAGCTCTTCGCCGCCGGTTTTCCCAAGGCCCTCACCGGCCTGCTCGCCGGCAACGGCGCGCTCTACGCCACCTCCCTGCACGCCGACGAGGTCTACCGGATCGCGCTGGACGACGGCAGTTACACCGTGCTCGCGAAGGGGCTCGACCGCCCGCGCACGATCGACGGCATGCCCTAGCAAGCCCCGAGGACCCTGCGCACCGCCTCGACGAGCAGCCGGTGCTCGACGGCGTGCACCCGCGCCTCGAAGCGCTCGAGGGTGTCGTCCGGCTCGACGGGCACCGGCTCGGAAACGATCACC
Source organism: Oceanithermus desulfurans (assembly GCF_014201675.1). Lineage (NCBI taxonomy): Bacteria > Thermotogati > Deinococcota > Deinococci > Thermales > Thermaceae > Oceanithermus > Oceanithermus desulfurans. The sequence goes on from NZ_JACHEZ010000008.1 coordinate 49,305, forward strand.
GGCCCCGCGTCGACCTCGGGAACGACGTGGTGGACCATCACCCCGCCGCTTTTCACCTCGCCGCGGCGGAAGGCCTCGTAGCTGCGGCGGATGGCGTCCAGCCCCGGGAAGGCCCCCGGGAGCGCCGGGTGCAGGTTGATCACCCGGCCGGGGAAACGATCGAGGAAGGACGGGGTGAGGATGCGCATCCAGCCGGCCAGCACCACCAGGTCGGGCTCGGCGGCGGCGACGAAGGCGGCGAGCCGCCGGTCGTAGGCCTCGCGCGGGAGGCCCTTCTCCCTGGGGAAGAACAGCGCCGGCACCCCCGCCCCCCGCGCCCGCTCGAGCGCCCGGCTCGGCTGGTCGGAGACGACCAGCACCACCAGCGCCGGCAGCCCGCCCGCAGCACAGGCGTCGAGCAACGCCTGCAGGTTCGTACCCCGTCCGGAGGCGAGCACCACCAGCCGCGCCGGCTCAGCCATCCACGCCCTCCACGAAGACCCCTTCGCCCGGTACCACCTCGCCGACGCGCCAGCCCCCGTCCAGGACCTCGAGGGCGGCCTCCGCCGCCGCGGGGTCGTAGACGAGCAGCATCCCCAGGCCCATGTTGAAGACGCGGAACATCTCGCGGTCCTCCACCCCGCCGATCCGCTGGATCAGGGAAAAGATCGGGGGCTCGGGCCAGCGGCCGCGGATCAGGCGCGCACCCAGACCCTTGGGCAGCACCCGCGGCAGGTTGCCGTAGACCCCGCCGCCGGTGATGTGGGCGGCCGTTTTGGGCAGGAGCCCCGCGGCCTCGAGCCTCCGCCAGACCGGCAGGTAGCTCGTGTGGGGCTCGAGCAGGGCCTCGGCGACGTTCCGCCCCCCCAGCTCGCTTCGCGGCGCTTCCCAGTCGAGCTCCGCGAGCGCCCGCCGCGCCAGCGAGTAGCCGTTGGTGTGCAGCCCCGAGCTGGCCAGCGCCAGCAGCACGTCGCCGGGCCGGAGCCGCGCCGGATCGGGCAGCCGTTCGCGCTCGGCGTAGCCGACGATGGTGCCCGCCAGGTCCAGCGCCCCCTCGCGGTAGACGCCGGGCATCTCTGCGGTCTCGCCCCCGAGGACGGCCAGCCCCGCCGCCCGTGCGGCCTCGGCCAGCCCCGCCACCACCTCGCCCACCACGTCGGGCTCGAGCCGGGCCGCGGCCAGGTAGTCGAGGAAGAAGAGCGGCCACCCCCCCGCCGCGAGCAGGTCGTCGACCCCGTGGTTCACCAGGTCGGCGCCGAGGCCGCGCCAGCGCCCGACCCGCGCGGCGACGAGCGTCTTGGTGCCCACGCCGTCGGTGGAGGCGAGCAGCACCGGGCGCTCGAGGGCCGCGAGCCGGCCGGCGTCGAAGGCTCCCGCGAACGCCCCCACCCCCGCGATCACGCCGGGGTGCCGGGCCCCGGCGAGCGCCTCTTTGATGCGGCGGGTGGTCTCCTCGGCGGCGTTCAGGTTCACCCCCGCGTCTTCGTACCTCACCCCACCACCTCCGTGCCGATGTCGCGACGGTAGTGCATCCCCTCGAAGCGCACCCGCCGCACCGCGGCGTAGACGCGGGCGCGCGCCTGTTCGGGGGTGTCCGCCCGGCCCACGACGGCCAGCACCCGGCCGCCGGCGGTGACCACGCGCCCCTCCGCGCGCTCGGTGCCGGCGTGGAAGACGTGCACCCCGGGCAGGGCCGCCGCCTGCTCCAAACCCTCGACGGGCAGGCCCTTGGGGTAGGGGCCGGGGTAGCCGGGCGCGGCCAGCACCACGGCCAGCGCCGCCCCCGCGTGTTGCAGCGGCGTGGCGTCGGGCCGCCCCTCCACCGCGTCCATCAGCAGGCGGTAGAGGTCGGTGCGCAACAGCGGCAGCACCGCCTGGGTCTCGGGGTCGCCGAAGCGGGCGTTGAACTCGAGCACCTTGGGGCCGGCGGGCGTCAGCTTGAGCCCGGCGTAGAGCACCCCCAGGTAGGGCGTGCCCCGGGCGGCCAGCGCCGCCAGGGTGGGGGCGATCACCGTGCGCCCCACCTCTTCGAGCAGCCCGGGCGCCAGCGCCACCGGGCTCTGCGCCCCCATGCCCCCGGTGTTGGGCCCCAGACCCCCCTCGTAGATCCGCTTGTAGTCGCGCGCCGGGGGCAGCAGCACGAAGCGCTCGCCCGCGGCCACCGCGAAGACCGAAAGCTCGGGCCCCTCGAGGTAGGCCTCGATCACCACCCGGCGGCCCGCCGCGCCGAAGCGCCCCGCGAACAGGCCCTGCACGAAGGCGCGCGCCTCCTCGTAGTCGCCGGTGACGAGCACACCCTTGCCTGCGGCCAGTCCGCTGGCCTTGACCACCCAGGGCGCGGGCGTCGCCTCCAGGTGCCGCAGCGCCGCCTCCGGGTGCTCGAAGGCGCGCCAGCTCGCCGTGGGCACCCCCGCCTCGTCCATCAGCGCCTTGGCGAAGGCCTTGGAAGCCTCGATGCGCGCCGCCTCGCGCCGGGGGCCGAAGACGGCCAGCCCCGCCTCCGCGAAACGGTCGGCCAGCCCCGCCGCGAGCGGGGCCTCGGGGCCCACCACGGTGAGCGCCACCCCGCGCTCCGCGGCGAAGCCGGCCAGCCCCTCCAGGTCGTCCGCGGCCAGGGGCACCCGCACCATCTCGGCGCGACCCTCGCCCGCGGGTCCGACCGTGCCGGCGTTGCCGGGGGCCACGTAGACCCGCGTCACCTCGGAACTCCCGGCCAGCGCCCAGGCGAGCGCGTGTTCGCGCCCGCCGCCGCCCACCACCAGCACCTCGGCCATCCTCACCCCTCCCCTACCAGCGCGTCCCCTTCGGGGGCCGCAGGTTCCACCGCGAGCGGGTAGCGCCCGCTGAAGCAGGCGTCGCACAGGCCCTCGCGCGTCCCCACCGCCCGCAGCAGCCCGGCGTGGCTCAGGTAGGCGAGGCTGTCGGCGCCGACGTGCGCGCGGATCGCCTCGAGCTCGAGCCGGTGGGCGATGAGCTCGTCGTGGGTCGCCATGTCGAGGCCCATGAAGCAGGGGTGGCGCACCGGCGGCGACGCCACCCGCAGGTGCACCTCGCGCGCCCCCGCCTCGCGCAGCAGCCGCACCAGCGGGCCCGCGGTATTACCGCGCACGATCGAGTCGTCCACGAGCACCACCCGCCGGCCCGCAAGCACGCTGGCGAGCGGGGTGTACTTGAGCCGCACCCCGGTCTTGCGCAGCGCGTCGTCGGGCTCGATGAAGGTGCGGCCGATGTAGCGGTTCTTGATCAACCCTTCGGCGAAGGGCAGGCCCGCGGCCTCGGCGTAGCCGAGCGCGTGGGCCGTGGCCGAGTCGGGCACCCCCACGACGACGTCGGCGTCCGCGGGGGCCTCACGCGCCAGCTCGGCGCCCAGCCGCCGGCGCACCGCGTGCACTTCGCGCCCCGCGAGCACGGTGTCGGGACGGGCGAAGTAGACGTACTCGAAGACGCAGAGCGCCCGCGGGCGCTCTGCGGCGACCTCGAAGACCCGGTAGCCCTCGCGGTCGATGCGGACGACGTGGCCGGGCTCGACCTCGAACACCGGACGGGCCCCCATCGTGGCGAGCGCGCTCGACTCCGAGGCCGCCGCCCAGCCCCCGCCCGCGAGCTCGCCCACCACCAGCGGGCGGAAGCCCCAGGGGTCGCGCAGCGCGTAGACCGCGTCGCGGGTGAGCAGCACCAGCGCGTAGGCCCCCTCGGCCCGCGCCATCAGGCGGCGGATGCGGGCGATCCAGGGGTCGTCCGCGGCCTCCACGGGCAGCGCGAGCAGGCGCAGGATCACCTCGGTGTCGCTGCCGCTGGAGAACCCGATGCCCGCCTCGAGCAGCTCGCGGCGCAGCGCGCGGGCGTTGGTGAGGTTGCCGTTGTGGGCCACGGCCAGCGGCCCCAGCACCGTCTCGACGAGGTGGGGCTGGGCGTTGCGCAGCTGCGTGGCCCCGGTCGTCGAGTAGCGGTTGTGCCCGATCGCCAGCTCGCCCAAAAGCGGACGCAGGTTGTCCTCGTCGAAGACCTGGGCCACCCGCCCCAGGCCCTTGTGGATGTAGGCGGCGCGCCCGTCGGAGCTGGCGATGCCCGCCGCCTCCTGGCCGCGGTGCTGCAGCGCGAAGAGGCCGAAGAAGACGGGCCGCGCCGCCTGCCGCCCGGGCGTGACCGCCCCGGCGACGCCGCAGGCCTCGTGCATCCCGCCCAGCCTCACTCCGGCGCACCCCCGCCCAGCGCCGCGTCGGCGCGCTCGAGCTTCTCCCGCTGCGCCGCCTGGTACGACCGCACCGCCTCCGCCAGCCCGGGTTCGGCCAGGGCCAGGATCTTGACCGCGGCCAGCGCCGCGTTCTCGGGGTCGAGAACGACGAGCGGCGCCACCCCCGAGGGCATGCGCAGCGACGAGGCCAGGTCGTAGGGCGCCCAGGACCCGCTTCCCAGCGGCGGACAGGCGATCACGGGGGCGGCCACCTGGGCGTCGACGAGGCCCGAGAGCGCGTTGGAGCGGCCTGCGATCGTCAGGTAGACGCGCGCCCCGCCGCGGCGTTCGCTTTCGGCGAGGACCTGCAGGAGCCGCTCCGGCGTCTTGTGCGCCGAGGCCACGTGCAAGGACCAGGGCACCCCCAGCCGGTCCAGCAGCGCGGTGGCGCGGCCGGCGTGCTCGGCGTCGGAGGCCGAGCCCATGAGGACGATCACGCGCCCGCTAGCCACGGCCCACCCCCAGTTCGGCCAGCGCCCGCTCCACGTTCCGCTGGATGCGCGGCCCCGCCGGCGACTCGCCGGGCTCGAAACGGGCGCCGGTGAGCCGCTCGAAGACGGTCACGTAGAGCTGGGCGAGCTCGCGCGCCAGCTCCGGAGCGAGCGGCGGCGGCTCCCCCTCGCCGCGGAAACCGCGGGCGGCGTACCACAGGCGCAGGTGTTCCTTGTCGTAGTGGACGATCTCGCCATGCTGGTAGGCGGCCAGGTCCCAGTAACGGCTCGAGTCGGGGGTGTGCACCTCGTCGATCAGCACCAGCTCCCCACCTTGCAGGCCGAACTCGTACTTGGTGTCGACCAGGACGAGGCCGCCCTGACGGGCCACCTCCTGACCGCGCGAAAAGAGTTCGAGGGCCACCTGCTGCACCCGCGCCCAGAGCGCGGGCTCGACCAGGCCGCGCTCGGTCACCTCGGCGGCGGTGAGCCGCTCGTCGTGCTCGCCCGGGGCCGCCTTGGTGGTCGGGGTGATGATGGGCTCGGGCAACGGGTCGTTCTTGGCCAGCCCCTCGGGCAACGGCACCCCGTAGGGAGCGCGCTCGCCGCGTTCGTAGAGGTACCACAGCGAGGTGGTCGTGCTGCCGGTGATGTAGCCGCGCACGATCACCTCGACGGGCAGCGGCTCGGCCTCGCGCGCGATCGTGACGTTGGGGTCGGGCACGCTCACCACGTGGTTCGCCACCAGGTCACGGGTCGCCTCGAACCACCAGGCGGCCAGCTGGTTGAGCACCTGCCCGCGAAAGGGCACGGCCCCCAGCACCCGGTCGAAGGCCGAGATGCGGTCGGTGGCCACGAGCACCCGCAGGTCCCCGGCGCGGTACATGTCGCGCACCTTGCCTGCCTCCCGCGGCCCCAGGCCCTCGAGCCGGGCCTCGAGCAGCGGGTGCTTCCAGGCTTCGTTCCATTCCTCTTCGCTGAACATGCTTCCCTCCCTCATGCGTGTTCCACCAGGCGCCGGAAGAGCGCGAGGCCGTCGAAGCCGCGCTCGCCCCGATGCGCGCGCGGGTGCTGCCAGGAAAAGACGTGGTCTTCGGGGTGGGGCATCAACCCCAGGACGTTGCCCGCGGGGTTGCACAGCCCCGCGACGTGACCCGCCGAGCCGTTGGGGTTGAAGGGGTAGACGGGCTCGCCGCCGCCGGGACGGGCGTAGCGCAGCGCCACCTGACCCGCGGCCTCGAGCCGCCCCAGCGCTTCCGCGCCCCGCACCGCCAGCCGGCCTTCGCCGTGGGCCACCGGGACGTAGAGCGGCGCGGAAAGCCCAGCCACGAAGGGGCAGGCGGCCCCCGGCTCGGGCTCGAGCCAGACCCAGCGGGTCTCGAAGCGGCCGCTGGCGTTGGGCGCCAGCGTGACCGCCGGCGGCCCCGACCCGCCCGGCAGGAAGCCGGCCTTCACCAGCGCCTGGAAGCCGTTGCAGATACCGAGGACCGGCTTGCCGGCGGCAACGAAGGCGTCCACGGCCTCCCCGAAGCGGTCGCGTAACTCCAGGGCCCAGACCTTGCCCGCCCCCAGGTCGTCGCCGTAGGAGAAGCCGCCCGGGAGCAGCAGCAGGTCGAAGGCCGCGAGGTCCCGGGGCTCCAGCTCGGAAAGAGGTACCCGCTCGGGCCGCGCCCCCGCGCGCTCCAGGGCGATGCGGGCGTCACCATCGCGGTTGGTGCCGGGGGCGAAGAGGACGGCCGCCCGCGGCGGGGTGCGGCGCACCGCCGGCGCGGCGTAGGGCTCGGGCGCGGCGCGGTGCGGCCGGGGGTCGGGAGCGAGTTCGCCGCGCCAGGCGCGTTCCAAGGTTTCGAGCGGCCAGCGCCAACTTCCCAGGCGCAGCTCCGGCTCGGGCGTCACCCGCCCCACCCGCGCGGCGGGCCGACCCTCGAAGAGGGCGGCGAACTCCGCTTCGTGGGCCGGGTCCACCTCGACCAGAAACCGCGAGGGCGACTCGGAGAAGAGCAGCTCGGCCTCGCTGAGCGCCTCGACGACCGGCGCGCGCGCCGGGTCGAGGTCCAGCCCCAAGCGCCCGGCGATCGCCATCTCGGCGGCGGCCAGCGCCAGCCCGCCCTCGCTGAGGTCGTGCACGGCCCGCACCCAGCCGGCGCGGACGGCCCGGTGGAGGGCGCGCATCCAGTCCGGCGCGCGCTCGTCGAAGACGGGCAGGCCGCCGGCGGTCACCGGCAGGCCCGCCAGCGCCCCCGCATGGCTTCCCGCGAGCGCCCGGCCGGTGGCGCCCACCAGCCAGACGGGGTCGCCCGGCCGTTTGAGGTCGAGGCTCAGCGCCTCGCTCGCCCGCGCCAGCCGCCCCAAACCCGAGACCACCAGGGTCCCGGGGATGGCGTGGCGCACCCCGCGGGCGTCGGTGTATTCGTTGTTGAGGCTGTCCTTCCCGGAAACGAAAGGGGTGCCGTAGCAGAGCGCCGCGTCGTAGAGCCCCTGGCTGGCGCGCACCAGCCCGCCCAGGCGGTCGGGAAGGTCCGGATCGCCCCAGGAAAAGTTGTCGAGCACGGCGATGCGGTCGGGGTCGGCCCCCACGGCCACCAGGTTGCGTACCGCCTCGTCGAGGGCCATGAAGGCCATCAGGTAGGGGTCCACCGGGTAGAGCCCGGTCGCGAGCCCCACCGCCAGCGCCGCGGCGGGCGGGTCCTCGCCCTGCACCTCCTGGGGCACCAGCACGGCCGCGTCCGCGGGGCCGTGGTTGGCCGCACCCACCAGCGGCCCCTCGGCGGTGCCTCCCTGGACCAGGTGGTCGTAGCGGCGCACCAGCGCCTCCCGGCTCCTCAGGTTGGGGTGCGCCAGCAGCGCGGGCAGCAGCTCCGGCCCCGGCTCGAAGCGGGCGCGCGCCAACCGCGGCGGCCGCCACTCGGCCCGGCGCTCCCGCCGCGGCCAGCCGCCGTGGACGAAGTCCATGGCCAGGTCGGCCACCGCCCGCCCGCCCGCCTCGACGACGAGGCGGCCGCTCGCCTCGAAGCGGCCGATGCGCACGGCCTCCACCCGGTAGCGGCGGGCCAGCTCGGCCAGGTGCTCCCAGCGGTCGGGGGGCACGGCCAGCACCATGCGCTCCTGGGCCTCGCTGAGCCAGATCTCCCAGGGCGCGAGCCCCGGGTACTTCAGTGGCACCCGCTCGAGCTCCACGCGCACCCCCAGCGCTGCGCCCATCTCGCCCACCGCCGAGGAAAGGCCGCCCGCGCCGCAGTCGGTGATCGCGTGGTAGAGCCCCTCGTCGCGCGCCGCCAGCACCAGGTCGGCCACCTTCTTCTCCTGGATGGGGTCGCCGATCTGCACGCTCGCGCCTGCGACCTCGTGGGTGGTGGCGTCCATCGTGGCGCTCGAGAAGGTGGCCCCGCCGATGCCGTCGCGGCCGGTGCGGCCGCCGACGAGGACCACCCAGTCACCCGGCTGCGGCTCGGTGGGATGGCTCCCGCTGGGGAGGACGCCCAGACAGCCGGCGTAGACGAGGGGGTTGGCGGTGTAGCCGGGGTGGAACCAGAGCGCGCCGTTCACCGTGGGCACGCCCATCTTGTTGCCGTAGTCCTCGATGCCGCGGGTCACGCCCTCGTAAACGCGCCGCGGGTGGAGCGCCCCTTCGGGCAGCTCCTCCCGCGGCAGTTCCAGGGGTCCGAAGCAGAGCACATCGGTGACGGCGAGGGGGCGCGCGCTCACCCCCAGCACGTCGCGGATCACCCCGCCCACGCCGGTGCCGGCGCCGCCGAAGGGCTCGAGCGCCGAGGGGTGGTTGTGGGTCTCCACCTTGAAGGCCAGGTCGAACGCCTCCGTGAAGGCCACGATGCCGGCGTTGTCCTCGATGGCCGAGCGCACCCAGGGGCGGTCGAGCCGGTCGGTCGCCCCCTTGATGTAGCTGCGGAGCAGGCCGTCGATGCGCTGGGTCACCTCGCCGCGGCGCTGCCCGGGAGGCGGTCCGGTGTAGACGATCGGCGAGCGGAAGGTCTTGTGGGCGCAGTGCTCGCTCCAGCTCTGGGCCAGGGTCTCGAGCTCCACGTCGGTGGGTTCGCGCCCCTCGCGCTCGAAGTAGGCCTGGATCTGCCGCATCTCCTGGACGTCGAGCGCCAGCCGGCGGGCGCGCGAGAGCTCCGCGAGCCCGGCCTCGTCGAGTTCGCGCAGGGGCACCTCTCGCGCCTCCATGCGCGCGGGTTCGGACTCCACGAAACCCGGCCGCGCCGGCGCGGCCACGCTCCAGTGCTCGACGACCGGGTTGGCCAGCGTACGCGGTGCGCGCTCCGCGAGCCGGGCGGGATCCAGACCCGCTACGTAGTAGCGCCGCCCGGTGGCCGCCCGCACCCCCGCGAGGCCGCGGGCGGTCAGCACCGCGAGCAGCGTCTCGGCCTCGGCGTCGGTGACCCCCGGGTGAAGGGTCACGTCCAGGTAGGTCCAGCCGGGCTCCAGCTCGGGCGGCGCCTCCGCCGGCGCCACCCGCCAGCGCTCGCTCACCGCGTCGGCCAGCACCTCGTCCGCCAGCGCCTCCACCTGCGCGCGGTCCAATCCCTGCAGATAAAACAAGCGCGCGCGCCGTACGGCGCGCGCGCCCAGTTCGCGGGCCAGCAGCTCCGCGTCCGCCCCTCCGTGCACCCCCGTCACCTCGACGACGAAGGTCGCCTGCAACTCCTCACCCTGTGAACGGTTCAATGCGTCACCCTCACCCCGTGTTTTATGGAAAAGTCAGCACCAAGAAGAGCACGACGTCACCCTACGCCCCCGTTATACCAACCCGCCGGTACGATTGAACACCCCGGGACGTCGTCTGGAATACCTATTTGAACGGGAAAATTGGGTAGCTTCGAGCCATGCGAAAACCCTTACCCTTCCCCAACCGGACTCTCGTGCTGCTGTTTGTTCTGGCAACCGCGCACGCCTCCGCACCCTCCCCACAAAAGGTTTTCGATAGCTACCGCGAAGCTCTGCTGGCGCACGACTTCGCCGCCTGGAAATCCACGCTCGCAGAGGAAGCCCTCGCCGACTTGGACGACGCCGCCCGCCAGCTGGTCCAGCGGCGCGGCATCACGCTGGACGAGGCCTGGGCCTACGCCTTCGATCTGTTCGCCGAGATGGAGGCCTGCGCCCGGGACTACAGCGAGCTCTGGAGCCGGATCGGCGAACGCGAGGCGCAGGTCGCCTACCGCTTCCGCGACGCCTGCACCCGCGAGGACATGCGAAAGCATCCCGAACGTTACGAAGGCGTCGAGCTGATCGAAACCGTTCGCGTGGAGTTCGTACGCGAGGCGGACGGCTGGAAAGTCTTGCGCACCGTGGCCCCGGCCACGGCCAAGGAGTAACCGGGATTAGACCTCGCCGCCCAGCGCCCGGATCGCCCGCAGCCAGGCATCACCCTCGGGGCCCATGGGCTCGTGGGTGTGGCGGTGGTCGTACTTTCTCTGGAAGGCGTCAAGGTCGTCCAGGATCTGCCGCAACCGCACGCGCAGCAGCCCGGCCAGCTCGCCTTCGGGAAGGTCGCGCAGGTGGCGCAGGCAGACGAAACCGCGGCCGCGTTCCAGCGCCTTGCGCACCGCCTCGAGGGGCAGCGACCGCAGACTCTCCAGGTAGCGGCCTTCGGCGGCGGCCTGCACCTCGCAGGCAGGGCAGCGCACCCGCGCGTGGGGGTGCTCCAGCTCGGCGGCGAGGAGGTCCTGGGTGAGGATGGCCAGGGGGAAGGCCGGCGCCTCCAGGTCGCGCGCCTCGCGCCAGTGGCGGCCGCAGAGCCCCCCGCGGCGGCGCCAGTCGTCGCGGAGGGCGGGGTCGTTGATCCCGCCCTCGATGACCCCCGCCAGGTAGCCGCGCGCCGCCTTGCGGGCCAGCGTGCAGACCGGGCAGCGGGGCTCTGCGAACGCCTCGAGGACTTCGTGTTCGCTCAGGTGCACGCTTCAGCTTACGCCCGCAGACGGCCGTTCCAGGTAGAGCCAGAACTCCCGGTTGCCCTCCCTGCCCGGCAGGGGGCTCTCGGCCTCGCCCGCCACCCGGAACCCGGCCTCCCGGGCGGCCGCCTTCACCCGTTCGAGCGCCCGCCTGCGCTGGGCCTCGTCCCGCACCACCCCGGCGTGGCTCCCGGGCTCGAGCTCGAACTGGGGCTTGACGAGGACGAGCGCCCGGCCGCCGGGCCGGATCAGGCGCGGCAGGTTGGGCAGGATCAGAGTGCTGGAGATGAAGGAAACGTCCATCACCGCGCCGTCCAGCGGCTCGGGCAGCGCCTCCAGGTGGCGGGCGTTGACCCCTTCCATCACCACCACCCGCGGATCCGCGCGCAGGCGCGGGTGCAGCTGGCCGTGGCCCACGTCCAGCGCGTAGACCCTGCGGGCGCCGCGCTCGAGCAGCACCTGGGTGAAACCGCCGGTGCCCGCGCCCACGTCGGCCCAGACCTCCCCTGCGGGCTCGAGCTCGAAGGCAGCGAGCGCCCCCAACAGCTTGTGGGCCGCCCGCCCCACGTAGGGCGCGGGGCCGCGAACCTCGATGGTGGCCTCCGGCCCCACCCGGTGGCTGGGCTTGGTCACCACCGCGCCGTCGACCCGCACCCGGCCGGCGCGGATCAGCTCCTGGGCCTTGGCGCGGCTTTCCACCAGGCCGCGCGCGGCCAGGGCCACGTCCAGTCGGACCCGTTCAGCCATGCACCCCGACGTCGAGCCGCCGCAGGATCTCCACCAGCGGCGCCTCGTCCGAAAGCGCCGCCTCGTCCTCGACGAGGCGCCACAACCCCGTACGCAGGTTGCCTCGCAGCCGTCTTCGCCCACCCGGCAGGCGGACCTCCACCTCGCCGAAGGGGGCCTCGAGGGTCAGGCCGGGCTCGAAGCCGAGGGCCCGCGCCACCTCGCGGCGCGCCGCCTGCATCCGGCTCTCCCAGGTGTCCCAGTTCACGTCGACCACCACCCCCGATTATCGCACGCGCCCGCCCCGCGCCGGTCCTGCTATGCTGCGTACCACAGGGGGGCATCATGAAACGAATCCTAAGCGGTGGCTTGCTGGTGTTCGCGCTGGCCTGGGCGCAGGGGGTGGGGCTCGAGCCCGTGGCCACGGGGCTGGACAAGCCGCTCTACCTCACCCAGGAACCGGGCGGTCCGCTCCTCGTGCTCGAGCAGCGGGGGCGCGTCCTGGCGCTCGCAGGCGCGAAGAAGACGCTCTGGCTGGACGTGCGCAAGAAGGTGAGCTGCTGCGGCGAGCGGGGGCTTCTGGGCCTGGCCTTCCACCCCGGCTACGCGCAGAACCGCCGCTTCTTCCTCAACTACACCGACCGCCGCGGCCGCACCGTGATCGAGGAGTACCGCGCCGGGCGGCCCTACCGGGTGCTGCTCACCATCGACCAGCCCTACGCCAACCACAACGGGGGGCACCTCGCCTTCGGCCCCGACGGCTACCTCTACATCGGCACCGGCGACGGCGGTTCGGGGGGCGACCCCCAGGGCCACGCCCAGAACCCCGGGAGCCTGCTGGGCAAGATGCTGCGCATCGACGTGGACCGCGGTGATCCCTACGCCGTCCCCGAGGACAACCCCTTCGTGGCCAACCCCAGGTACCGTCCGGAGATCTGGGCGCTGGGGCTACGCAACCCCTGGCGCTACAGCTTCGACCGCGAAACCGGCGACCTCTTCATCGCCGACGTGGGCCAGAACAAGTGGGAAGAGGTGGACTACGTCCCTGCGCCGATGAGCACGAGCGGCGGCTGGAACTTCGGCTGGAACATCATGGAGGGCAACCACTGCTTCAAGCCCGCCAAGAACTGCAAGCGCGCGGGCCTGGTGCCGCCCATCCTCGAGTACGGCCACGACCAGGGGTGCTCGATCACCGGCGGCTACGTCTACCGCGGGCGGGCCATCCCCGAGCTGGTGGGGGCCTACATCTACGGCGACTACTGCAGCGGCAAGGTCTGGGCCGCCCGCTGGACCGGGGACCGCTGGCAGAGCGAGCTGCTGCTCCAGACCAAGCTGCGCATCAGCAGCTTTGGCGAGGACGCCGCCGGCGAGGTCTACCTGGTCGACCACGGCGGCGGCGCGGTCTACCGGCTGGTTCCGGCGCGCTGAACCCCTTCGGGCCAGACCCCGCCCGCGACCTCCCAGCCGCGGGCCATGTCTTCGGGCACGGGGGCGGTGAAGCTCAGGATCTTGCCGCTCTTCGGGTGCGGCACCCGCAGCTCGTAGGCGTGCAGCGCCAGACGGTCGATGAACGGCGAGGGCTTGCCGTAGAGGGGATCGGCCCAGATGGGGGTGTGCAGGTGCTTGAGGTGCACCCGGATCTGGTGGGTGCGGCCGGTGTGGGGCCGCGCCTCGACGAGGGCCCGCCCCCCGGCCTCGGCGACCACCTCGAAGTCGGTCTCGGCGTAGCGCGCCTTGATGCCGCCGGTGTGCATCTTGAAGCGGTGCACCGGGTGACGACCGATGGGCGCGATCACCGTGGTGTTCGCGGGCACCCCCTCGGTCAGGGCGACGTAGCGCTTGAAGACGAAACGCTGCTTGAAGGCGTCGGCGAGCCGCCTGAGCGCCGCCTCGTGCCGGGCCACGACGATCACCCCCGAGGTCTCCTTGTCGAGCCGGTGCACGATCCCGGGCCGCACCGGCTCGCCCCCGGGCTCGACCCAGCGGCCCAGCAGGGCGTTGACCAGCGTGCCGCGCGTTACCCCGGGGGCCGGGTGGGTGACCATGCCCGCGGGCTTGTTGACGACGACCATGTCCTCGTCCTCGTAAAGGATCTCGACGCTCAGGTCCTCGGCCTCGACGCGCGCGGGGGGCTCGGGCGGCACCTCCACCTCGACCCGCTCGCCGGCGAGGCGGCGGGCCGGCTTGGTGACCACCTCGCCGGCGACGCGCACGTGGCCGCCGCTGATCCAGGCCTGCGCGCGGGCGCGGCTCACCCCCAGCGCCCGCGCCAGCGCCTGATCCAGACGCTCGCCCTCGGCTTCGAAGACGTGGGAACCCTGCACCTTCACCCGACCATCATAGCCGCCGCGGGTGAGAGCCCCCAAGTAGAATGGGCGAATGCCGCACGTCCTCTCGCCGCACGCCGGCGCGCCGCTCGCGGACCCTGGGTTCTGGGCCGGGCGCTGGCGGGGCCGGTTCGACCCCGGAGCGCCGGCGGTCGTGAACCCGCGCCTCGCCGAGCGCTCCCGGGCGCTGTGGGACCCGCTCGAGCTGGGGCCGGTGGCGCCGGCGGCGCTGGGGGAATGGATCGAGGCGGCCCGGGTCCCGGACGCGTGGTGGGCGGTCCTGGACGGCCGCCCCAGCGACGAAGCGGCACGGGCGCAGCTGCGCGCACGGCTGAACCTCGAAGGGCTGCGGCCCTTCAAGGCCGACCGCTACGGCCTCACCCTCGGCCGCGCCAACCTGCGCGCCCTGCCTACCGCCGCGCGCGGCCACAAGACCAACGACGAGGACGGCTTCGACCGCCTGCAGCACACCGCGCTCGAGCCGCTCACGCCGCTGGCGCTGCTGCACCCCAGCCGCGATGGGGCGTGGTGGTTCGTCCAGGCCCCCGACTACCGCGGCTGGATCCGCGCCCGCGAACTGGCCTGGACCGAACTTCCCGGCGAGATCGCCAACCTGCTGGCGCAGCCGGGGCCGGTCCTTCTGAGCCCCACCGCCGAACTGGAAACCGCCTGCGGCGCCACCCTGCTGCAGATGGGCAGCCGGCTGCCGGGGCTGCGCGGCGGCATGCTCGCCTACCCCGCCCGTGACGAACACGGCCAGCTGCTCTGGAGCAAGGCCCGCCTCCGCGGCGCCCCCGAGCTCGCCCCCGAACCCCCGCCCCTCACCCCCGAGGCCTTCTTCGCCCGCGCCCTCGCCCCGCTGGGCCGCCCCTACGGCTGGGGCGGCCTCACCCCCGAAGGGCCCGGCCTCGACTGCTCGCGCTTCGTCCAGGACGTCTTCAAGGTCTTCGGGTACCGCCTGCCGCGCGACGCCTCGGCGCAGTGCGCCGCCACCCGTCCGGCGATCGCCTTCGACGCCGGCGAACCCCACGAGGCGCGGGCGCGCAAGCTGGCCGAGCTCGACGCCGGTCCCGCCCTCCTATGCATGCCGGGGCACGTCATGCTCTACCTGGGCTCGGTGGACGGCTGTCACCACGCAGCGCACGCCTTCTGGGCCTACAAGCGGCGGGAGAACGGCGGCGAGGTCACCGTTCCGGTGCGCCGGGTGGTGGTCACCAGCCTCGACCTGGGGCGCGGAACCGACGCGGGCTCACTCCTCGAGCGGCTCACCTCGGTGAACCTGCTTTAGGGCGCGCACCATGCGGTAGAGGGCCTCGTGGCGCGGCAGCGCCCGGCCCCCGGCGCGCCCCCAGGCGAGCAAAACCCCGGTGATCTCTTCGATCTCCGTGGGCCGTCCGGCGCGCACGTCGGCGCGCATGCTGCTGGTGTTGGCCGCGGTCGCGGCCAGAACCCGGCGGATCCGACCGAGCAGGGTCTCGGGATCGGGCAGGGGGCCGCGCGCCGCCAGCACCGGGTGCATCTCCAACACCAGGTCGCGCACCGTGGGCCAGAGCTCGGGCTCGAGGAGTCCTCCGTTGGGCACGTCCAGCACCGCGGTGAGCGGATTGACGACCAGGTTCACGGCCAGCTTCTCGAGCCGGCGCGCCGCGACCTCGGGCGTGGCCGCGGCCGGCAGCCCCGCCTCCGTGAGGCGCTCGGCGAGCGCCGCGAAGGCCGGCGGCAGCCAGGTCTCCCCCGCGGCCACCCAGACGGTGCGCCCCGCTTCGCGCATGGCCGCGGCCGTCGTGGCTCCCTGGTCGACGAGCCGCCCCTCCCCCGCCGCCGCACGCAGCCGCTCCCGCACCCAGCCGTTCTGCAGGCTGAGCACGCCCTCCCGGGCGAGCCCGCCCGCCACCCGCGCGGCCGCCTCGGTGTCGGGTCCCTTGACCAGCACGACCGCCCAGCGGGCCGGAGGCGCCTCTTCGGGGCCGAAGACCGGCACGCGCACGCGCTCCGAACGCCCCGAGGGATGGACGAGCTCGAAGCCTTCCCCGAGCTCGGCGGCCCGCTCCCGCGAGCGCGCTACCAGCGCGGTGGGCACGACCGCGGCCAGGCGCGCGGCGAAGACGCGGCCGAGCGCCCCCGGCCCCACCACGGCCACCTCGAAATCAGGATTCCTTACCGTAGAGCCCCTCCAGCGCGGATTCGTCCATCGCGAAGCCGTGTTCGTCCGCGGGGAACGCCCCCGAGCGCACGTCGGCGGCGTAGGCGGCGATCGCGTCGCGGATCAGCGCCCCGCCCTCCAGGTAGCGGCGCACGAACTTGGGCTTGAAGCGGTCGAAGACGCCGATCAGGTCGTGGAAGACGAGCACCTGGCCATCGGTGGCCGCGCCCGCGCCGATGCCGACCGTCGGCACCGCCAGCCGCTCGGTCACCAACGCCGCCAGCGGCGCCGGCACCATCTCCAGCACCACCCCCCAAACCCCCGCGTCGGCGAGCGCGCGCGCGTCCGCGAGCAGGCGCTCGGCCGCTTCCGGGGTCTTGCCCTGCACCTTGTAGCCGCCCAGCGAGCTCGCGGTCTGCGGGGTGAGGCCCACGTGCCCCAGCACCGGCACCCCCGCGGCGACCAGCGCCCGCACCACCTCCAGCTTGGCCCCCTCGAGCTTGACCGAGTCGGCTCCGCCCTCCTTGACGAGCCGCTCGGCCGCCGCCAGCGCCCGCTCGGAGGTGGCGTCGGCGAGGAAGGGCAGGTCGGCGACGAGGTGCACTCCGGGCGCGCCTCTTCGGGCAGCCTTGGTGTGGTGCAGCACCTCCTCCAGGGTCACGGGTACGGTGCTGTCGTAGCCCAGGACCACCATCCCCAGCGAGTCGCCGACGAGCAGCACGTCCACGCCCGCTTCGGCGGCCAGCTTGGCCGTCGGGTAGTCGTAGGCCGTGAGCATCACCAGCGATCCCCGGCCTTTGCGGGACTTCAGTTCGGGAATCGTCAACTTGGCCACGCCCGTATTCTACGCGGCCTGCGTATACTCGTCCCATGCCCTTCGAGCATCCCGACCCCCAGGTGCAGGCCTTCGGCCGCAGGGTCGAGGCCGAGTTCTCAGACGAGGCGAGCGGCCACGACTGGTGGCACGTCTGGCGGGTGTGGCGGCTGGCGCGGCGCATCGCCGCGGCCGAGGGCGCCGAGGTGCGCACCTGTGAGCTGGCGGCGCTGGGCCACGACGTCGAGGACCACAAGCTGGGCCGCCCCGCGGGCACCCTCGCGGCCTGGCTCGCGGAAGCCGGGGTGGACGAAGCGACCGCGGCCCGGGTGGTGGAGATTGCCCAGAGGGTCAGCTTCAAGGGCGCAGGCGTGCCCGACGCGATGCCCACCCTCGAGGGCCGGGTGGTGCAGGACGCCGACCGCCTCGACGCCATCGGCGCCATCGGCGTCGCCCGCGCCTTCGCCTACGGAGGAGCCCGGGGCCGGCTCCTCTACGACCCGCACGAGGCCCCCGAGCGGCACGCCAGCTTCGAGGCCTACCGGAAGACGAACTCGAGCTCGCTGATGCACTTTTACGAAAAGCTCTTCCTGCTCAAGGACCGCATGCACACCCCCACGGCCCGGGCGCTGGCCGCGGAGCGCCACGCCTTCATGGAGGCCTACGTGCAGCGCTTCCTCGACGAGTGGGAGGGATACGCCTAACACTCCAAGGCTGCGGATCGCCTTGACCCGTCCCGGTAACGGCATGGCATGGGGGTGCAGTGGGCAAAGATGGGTAGACCGCGAACCGGTGCTGCGCGCACTGGCCGGCACAGCGCACCTCCCAACAAAACCGATTCCCCGGGCGAACCCGCGAAGCGGGCGCGACCCGGGCCCATGCCGGGCGGTGACCGCCGTTCGGTGGCCGCCAGTCTGCCCTGCAACTTGCCCCTTAGCACGTACTACGTACCACGTGCCGCTGTTATCCGTCATTCCGAGCGAGCAAACCGCCAGGTTTGCCAGGCCCGGAATCTTGCTTGGTGCGGATGAGGGGCTGAGCGCTCGAAGTGCGGACTGCGACAACGGCGCACCTGCTCACTCGTAACTCACAGCCACGACAAGATCCCCGATCTCACCGGCTGCGCCGGTTCGTCGGGGATGACGGCAGGAGTGCGTAGGGGGTGGGGTGTAGGGGGTGGGTACAAGAACAGGAGTTGAAGAGGCGCGGAAGCATGGGAGTCTTCGTGGCTTTGGGATCGCGAAGAAACGGCCGGCGGGCTTCCGTTCTCATCCGCTACGCCCGCTCCTTCTCTTTCGAGCTCCCTTTCACCACCTACTACGCACCACGAACTGTGAACTGCGAACTACAAACTACGCACCGCCCCTATCCGTTATTCCGGACGAGTGGGCCGCGCGGCCCACGAGAGCCGGAATCTTAAACTCGCGGTCGAGAAGTAGGTCGCTCGAAGCATGGAAGGTGAGGAGGTTCGTCGGTTCACTCGAAACCCGCGGCAACCATGAGATCCCCCGACCTCGGCGCCTCGCGCCTCGTCGGGGATGACGGGGGGCGGGGCGCCACGGTAAGATCCCGTTCTCACTGGCTTCGCCGGTTAGTCCGAAGGAGGAGGGAAAAGGGCTGCTGGAGTCGGCGCCCACGAAACCCTGGATCCCGCTTCGCTCGTACGGGGAAATGAGGAAAAGGGTAAGGAAAACGGTGCCCCAGCTGGATGAACACCGTCGCGAGTTCCCTTCGTTACGGCTTATCCAACCTTTTCAACAGCCAGCGCGCCAGCGCCCGCACCTCACCGCTGCGGCCCGACCAGGCCCGCACCCCCGCGCCCACCCGCACCAGCGCCTCGCGCAGGTAACGGTCGGTGGCCAGCACGTCCACGTAGGGCGCGACCGTGGCCGCCATGACCACGTCCAGCAGGTCGCTGGCCCGCTCCTCGCGGCTGCGCTCGAGCGAGCGGAAGGCCACCAGCCGACCCAAAAGCTGGAAGAAGGGCGCCGCCTCGGCCGACCGCGCGAGCCCCAGCCGCCCGCGCGCCCAGGCCCGCGCCGCGGCCGCCCTCCCGTAAAAGTCGCCCTCGAGCTCGAGGTCCAAAAGGCCCCATAGCGGCGCGAGATCCGCGGGTTCCTCCCAGCTCCCCCGCCGCCATAGGAAGTCTTCCCGCGCCAGACCGCCCCGCGCCACCTGGCGGCGCACCACGTCGGGCCAGGGCCGCACCCAAAACCCCTGGCTCACCCGGTCGAACATCCTGCGGAAGGCGGGCAACAGGTAGCCGCCGTGGAGCTCGAGCGCGTGAAACGGGCTCGGCGGCGCGAGCGCCCGGTCGCCCAGCACCAGCAAGGCCTCCCAGACCTCGCCGAAGGCCTCTTGTCCCGGCAGCGCCAGCAGGTGCTTGGCGATGCGCGAGGCGTAGTTCTGGTCGAGGTAGGCGAGGAGTCCCCCGCCCCGTTCGGCCGGGAGCGCGCGGTCGGCCATCGTCTTTCAGCCTAGCCCTTCACTGAGCGTTAGGGGGACCGCCGGAACCCCGGGGATTCGGAAAGGTATCATGGGTCCGTGGAGCTCGACCTGACCCTGCGCCCCGAGAGCCTGGACGACTACGTCGGCCAGGAGCGGCTCAAGGCCAAGATGGCCGTCTACCTGCAGGCGGCGCGTCAGCGGGGCGAGCCGCTCGACCACCTGCTCCTCTTCGGCCCGCCGGGGCTGGGCAAGACCACGCTGGCCCACGTGATCGCCGCGGAGCTGGGGGTGAACATCCGCGTCACCTCGGGCCCCGCCATCGAAAAGCCGGGCGACCTCGCGGCCATCCTCACCAACAGCCTGGAAGAGGGCGACGTGCTCTTCATCGACGAGATCCACCGGCTCAGCCGCACCGCCGAGGAGCACCTCTACCCGGCGATGGAGGACTTCAAGATCGACATCGTCATCGGCCAGGGGCCGGCGGCGCGCACGATCAGGCTCGACCTACCGCGTTTCACCCTGATCGGCGCCACCACCCGCCCGGGCCTCATCTCGGGACCGCTGCGCAGCCGTTTCGGCATCGTCGAGCACCTGGAGTTCTACAGCGAGGCCGAGCTCGCCCAGGGCGTGGAGCGCGACGCCCGGCTGATGGGCATCGCCGTCGAGCGCGAGGCGGCGCTCGAGATCGGCCGCCGCAGCCGCGGCACCATGCGCGTGGCCAAGCGCCTCTTCCGCCGCGTGCGCGACTACGCCGAGGTGGCCGGCGAGACGGTGGTCTCGCTCGCCCGCACCCGTCAGGCCCTCGACGCGCTGGGCCTCGACGAGCTGGGCCTTGAAGCCCGCGACCGCCGCATCCTGGAGACGATGATCGTCAAGTTCGCCGGCGGACCGGTGGGGCTCGAGACCCTGGCCACCGCCATGCACGAAGACCCGGCGACGCTGGAAGAGGTGCACGAACCCTACCTGATCCAGCTCGGCCTGATCCAGCGGACCCCGCGGGGACGCGTGGCCACCGCGCGCGCTTACGAGCACCTGGGCCTCCCGCCCCCCGAGGGGCCGCGGGGCCTGTTCGAGGACGCATGATCAAGGGCACCCTCAGCGAACTCGACCTCGGCGAGCTGCTCAAGGCGCTCGAAGCCGCCAAGCGCTCGGCGATCGTCACGGTCAAGGCGCGCGAGGGCTGGGGCCGCATCCACCTGAACATCGGCCGCATGGTCTACGCCCGCACCGAGCCGGGGCCGCACCTGGGCGAGTACCTGGTGCGCCTCGGCTACGTCAGCCTCAAGGAGGTGCAGGACCTGGTGCTGCTGCAGCGCAACGAGAACCCCGGCACCCCCCTGGGGCAGCTGGCGCTCAGCCGCAAGATGATCACCGAACAGGACCTGCGCGAGGCGCTCTTCTACCAGGTCATCGAGGCCATCGCCACCATGCTGGGCTGGAAGGAGGGCACCTTCGTCGCCGAAGGAGCCGACGAAAACGCCTCGCAGGTGCCGCTGCCGCACACGCTCGAGACCCGCGCCGCGGTGCTCGAGGCCGCGCGCCGCCTCGACGAGTGGCACCGGGGCAGCGTCGAGCCCGACGAGGTGCTCGTCCTCGCGGGCGACCCCACCCGGCACTCGCTGCCGCGCGAAGCCTGGCAGCTGCTCGAGATCGCCGACGGCGCCCACCGGGCCCGCAGCCTCGCGGTCGAGGCGGGGCTCTCGGAGGAGCACGCCTTCCACCTGCTCTACGAGCTCAAGAGCCGCGGGCTGCTGCGTCCGGCGACGGTGGCCCCCGAGGACCCGCTCGTCCTCATCTGGGCCGAGTCCAGCCTGGTGCGGCGGCTGCTCTTCGTGCTGCTCGAGCGTGAACGCTTCCGCACCCTGATCGCCCCGGACGCCCAGGGCGCCCTGCGCATGATCGAGCGCAAGCGCCCTTCGGCGGTCCTGATCGAGGGCGACCAGCTTCCGGAACGGGTGCGCCAGCTGCGCAGCAGCGCCGCGGGCCGCTACGTTCCGCTCTGGGTCGTCAGCGAGCAGCCCCCGCGCGGGCTTTGGGTGCGCAGCAACCGCGTCCAGTACATCCGCAAGCCCTTTGACGAGGCCGACGTGCTCGAGGCGCTGGCCCCCTTGCGACGCTCGATCTAGCCCGATCAGCGTTTCCGCCGCAGGCCCGGCCGCCGGCGGCCGTCGGCGCGGCAAGGTTTACGGTCCAGCTGGTCCCGCGTACTCCAGGCGAGGGCGAACCGGCGCGCCACCGTCAACGTCCGCGCTTCGAACCGTCGGTTTTCCTTCCGCGCGTTTTTAAGATTCCGGACCTGTCCCGGACTTGATCCGGGATCTCGCGGGCCCCATGGCCCCCTCGTCCGGAAGGGCGTATACCGGCGGTGCGTGGTGCGAAGTGCGCGGCGTGTGGTTAGGTAAGAGTTTGAAAGAGGAGGAACCGGCCGTAGCGGGTGAGGCCGGAAGCCCGCCGGCCTTCTTTCGCAATCCCAAGAAGACGAAGAGCCGGCGCTTTCACGTCCCCCCTTCGTCACTCACGTCTCACCCCCTAGACCCTACGCCCCCCCTCTTCGCCATCCCCGACGAGGCGCGAAGCACCGAGGTCGGGGATCTTGCCATGGTTGCGTGCTCCAAGCGGAAGCAAACCGATGCACCGTCGTTACCTTCCATTCTTTGAGCGACCTACTTCTCGACCGCGAGTTTATTTGAGACTCCGGCTCTCGCGGGCCGCGCAGCCCGCTCGTACGAAATGACGGATGACGGCGGTGCGTGGTGTGCGGTACGTGGTACGAAACAGGTAAGCAGGTGGGAGTTGTGCCAGGAGGAGCAGGGCCTGGCGGGTAGCAAACGAAGCCCGCCGGTCGTTTTCTTCGCCATCCCAGAACCCCGAAGACCCGGCATTTACGTGCCTTCTTTGTTTCCTTCGCCCCTTTCGTCACATACACTCCCCCACCTCATGACCTTCTTCCGTCATCCCCGACGAGGCGCGAAGCACCGAGGTCGGGGATCTTGCCGTGTCTACGTAGACCGAACGGGCCGACGCAGCTTCGTCACCCCGGGCAAGCGGCCGCAGGCCGCGCGGTCCGGGGTCTTGTGTTAGCAGACCACCCCCTCCTCTTCCTCGTCATCCCCGACGAACCGGCGCAGCCGGTGAGATCGGGGATCTTGTCGTGGCTGTGAGTTACGAGTGAGCAGGCGCGCCGTTGTCGCAGTCCGCACTTCGAGCGCTCAGCCCCTCATCCGCACCAAGCAAGATTCCGGGCCTGGCAAACCTGGCGGTTTGCTCGCTCGGAATGACGGATAACAGCGGCACGTGGTACGTAGTACGTGCTAAGGGGCAAGTTGCAGGGCAGACTGGCGGCCACCGAACGGCGGTCACCGCCCGGCATGGGCCCGGGTCGCGCCCGCTTCGCGGGTTCGCCCGGGGAGTCGTATATCGGTGGAAAGGGTGCTGGATACGCAAGGCGTTCGTTGCCGGCTCGCGGCCGGTCCGCCTCCCCCCACCCCCCGACGAACAACCCCCTCCGGCGGCTTCGCCGCCACCTCCCCCGAGGGGGAGGTAATAAACCCCCAGCTTGTAGCTCGTGGCCCGCGATTCGTGGAAACACCCCAGCACGTCGCACCGCGCGCGCCGGATGTGGTTGATCACGTACCACGCGCCACGTACGACGCGGCACACAGGACACCACACCTAACCCCTCGTCGCCCGGGATGGAGCTAGCCTTCCGCGGGTCCGACCCAGAGGTCCACGAGCTCGAAGCGGTCCACGTCCACCAGGCCGCGGTCGGTGAGCTTGAGGTGGGGGATCACCTCCAGCGGCAGGAAGGCCAGCTGCATGAAGGGGTCGCGCGAGCTGGCCCCCAGGCGCTCGCGCGCTCGCTCCAGCAGGGCGTTCATCTGCGCGTGCACCACCTCGATGGGCTCGTCGGAGATCAGCCCCGCGATCGGCAGCGGCACCACGGCCAGCACCTCGTCCCCGAGCGCCGCCGCGTAGCCGCCGCCGGCGCGGACCACGGCCTCCAGGGCGGTGCGCATCGAAGCGTCGTCCATGCCCGCCACCGTCAGGTTATGGCTGTCGTGGCCCACGCTGCCGGCGATGGCGCCGCGCGCGAGCCCCAGCCCCTGCACGAACCCGACCGCGCGGCGCCCCCCGTTGCCGTGGCGCTCGAGCACCGCCAGCTTGGCGAGGTCGCGCGCCGGGTCGGCCACGGCCAGGCCGTCCTCGACCCGGGGCTCCAGCCGCGCCTCGTCGGTGATCAGCTGCCCCTCGTGGGCCACGATCACCCGCAGCCGCTCGCCGCGGACCGGCACGGCCAGGTCGAGGTCCGCAAGCTCCACCGCGACGGTGCCACGCACGGCCGCCTCGTCGGCCTCCGCCGCGGCCGTAAAGAGGGACCGCCCGGCCGCAGCCACCTTGCGGCCGCGGAACCAGACGGCGTGCACCTCGAAACCCTCCAGGTCCTCGAAGGCCACCAGGTCGGCCCAACGCCCCGGTGCCACCGCGCCGCGGTCGCGCAGCCCGAAGGCCTCGGCCGCGCTCAGGGTAGCCATGCGCAGGGCGAGCAGCGGGTCCACCCCGCCGGCCACCGCCCGGCGCAGCATGTGGTCGACGTGCCCCTCCTCCAGCAGCTCGGCGGGGTGACGGTCGTCGGAGCAGAAGGCCAGGCGCGCGGCGGTGGCCGGGGTTACCGCGGGCAGCAGGTCTTCGAGGTTCCGCGCCGCCGTGCCCTCGCGCAGGAAGACGTAGAGCCCCGCGGCCACCTTCTCGAGCGCCTCGTCCGGGGCCACCGACTCGTGGTCGGCCCAGGGCCCGGCGGCCGCGTAGGCGGCGAGCGTCTTCCCCCTCACCCCCGGGGCGTGGCCATCGATCGGCCGGCCCCGGAAGGCCAGCAGCTTTTCCACCGCGTCGGGCTCGGCGTTCACTGCGCCGGGCACGTTCATGAACTCGGCCAGGCCCAGCACCCGCGGGTGCTCCAGGAAGGGCAGCAGGTCGCCGGCGGCCAGCCGGGCGCCGCTCGAGGAAAGGTGCGAGGCGGGCACGCAGCTCGGCAGGTTGACGAGCACGTCGAGGGGCAGCCCCTCGCTGGCCTCGAGCAGGTAGCGGACGCCGGCGGTTCCCGCCACGTTGGCGATCTCGTGGGGATCGCTGATCACCGTCGTGGTGCCGCGCGGTACCACCGCCCGCGCGTACTCCGCGGGGCGCACCATGCTCGACTCCAGGTGCACGTGGGCGTCGATCAGGCCCGGGGCCAGGTAACGACCCTCCAGGTCCTCGGTGCGCGGGCCCGCGTAGTCGCCCACGCCGGCGACGCGCCCCTCCGCCAGGGCGACGTGCCCCCAGGCCACACGCCCGGAAAAGACGTCGATCACGCGCGCGTTCGCAAGCACCAGGTCGGGCTCCACCTCGCCGCGCGCCACCGCCAACAACCGCCGGTACGCCTGAGAATCCATGGCTAAGTATATCGGGGGCCGGGGTGAGGCCCGTGGGCGTCCCGCTTTCATTTCCGCCGCCGCTGCTGTGCTAAGGTACGGCCGTGAAGGTGATTCTGCGCACGCCGCACAAGGAAGAACGCGAGCTGGAGGGGCCGCTCACGGTGCGCGAGCTGCTCGAGCGCCTCGACATGGACCCCGAGGGCGTCATCGTCGCCCGGGGCCGCGAACTGCTCACGCTGGACACGCGCGTGGAGGACGACGCCACCGTCGAGGTGATCCGCGCCATCTCCGGGGGCGGCGCGTGAACTGCTCGGTCTGCGGCGCCCCCGCGCAGATGGAGGTGCGCCGGCGCAACCGGGCGTTCTGCGCCGAGCACTACCGCGAGTGGTTCGTCGGCGAGACGCGGCGCAACCTCAAGCGGCACCGGATGATCCGCAAGGAGGACCGGGTGCTCGTCGCCGTGAGCGGCGGCAAGGACTCGCTGGTGCTCTGGGACACGCTCACCCGCCTGGGCCACGCGGCCACCGGCCTCCACATCCAGCTCGGCATCGGCGACTACTCCCGGCGCGCGCTCGAGGCCACCCGCGCCTTCGCCGCGGAGCGGGGGCTGGAGCTGATCGTCGTGGACGTGCGCGAGAGCTTCGGCCTCACCGTGCCCCAGCTCGCCCAGGCCACCGGCCGCGCCGCCTGCAGCGGCTGCGGCCTCTCCAAGCGCTACCTGATGAACCGCGTCGCCGAGGAGGAGGGGTTCAACGTCGTGGCCACCGGCCACAACCTCGACGACGAGGCGGCCACCCTGCTGGGCAACGTCAGCCACTGGCAGCTCGACGCGCTGGTGCGCCAGGGGCCGATGCTCGAGGGGCGCGAGGGGCTGGCGCGGCGCATCAAGCCGCTCTACAGCTTTACCGAGCGCGAGGTCGCCGCCTACGCCTTCCTGGCCGGCATCGAATACCAGCACGAGGAATGCCCCCACGCCGAGGGGGCCAAGAGCCTGCTCTACAAAGACGTGCTGAACCGGCTCGAAACCCGCATGCCCGGCACCAAACAGGTCTTCCTCGAGCAGTACCTGAAGAAGGTGCAGCCGGTGCTGCGGGAGGGTCTGGAAGAGGGCGAGGTCGAGCTGCGCCGCTGCGAGCGCTGCGGCTCGGTGACCACCGGCGCGGTCTGCGCCCACTGCAAGCTGTGGGACCGCGCCTACGCACGCGCGAAAAAGCGTCGCCTGCTTCCTGAGGAAGCGAGCTTCGACCCGCGGCCGCGGGTGCACCGCCTCGAACCCGCTAACGAAGCCTGACGCCGAAGCGCACCTGGTGGCCCGCGGCCTCCCCGGGCCGCTGGGGCAGGAAGACGCCCTGGTAACCCAGGGTCCAGGCGAAGCAGCAGTCGTTGAGGGTGAGCTCGAGCCCCGCCCGGCTCACCCGGCCGCGCAGCAGGTCCCAGCCCAGCGAGGGCGCGAGGGTCCAGCCGCCGGCGCAGCCGGGGGCCGCGGGCCGGTAGGCCAGCCGCAGCTCGCTGTAGCCGGGGTTCCCGGCGGCGTCCCAGCCGCGCCACCAGGCGAGCTCCGCTTCGCTTTCCGCGCGCGTGGCCGCCAGCGTCCAGCGCTCGTCGCCACCGAGCGGCGCGCCCGCGCCGTCGCGTCGCTGCTCCCGGCGCCACGCGGCCGCGAGCGTCCCCCAGGCGGCGTCGTAGTCCAGGCGGGCGGCGTAGCTGCGCTCCTCGCGGCTCACCGCACCTGCGGCCAGGTCGTAGCGCACCGCGCGCCGGTAACTTGCCGACACCCGCAGCGTGCGGCCCGCCTCGAAGCCCGCACCCTCGCGCGCCGTGCGCGCCTCGTAGCCGTAGCGCGGCCGGCCGCGCATGCCGTAGGCCTCGGCCCAAAGCCGCCACCCCTCCCGGTACCGCAGCTCGGCGCGCCCGCCGCCCCAGGCGTAGGGAGCGGCGTCGGGGTAGAACGCCAGCAGGTAGGGCAGCTCCAGGCGCAGCTTCAAGCCCCCGAAGCTGCGGTCAGCGGCCACCAGCCGTCCGTCCGCGCCCGCGGCCAGGCCGGTCTGCTCCTCGTGGGCCAGCCGCGCGAAGGGGCGTAGCCGAAGCCCGCCCAGGTCGTAGGCGCGGGCGAGCGTGAACGCGGCCACGGAGCGGTTCAGCGTCGCCGACCAGCCGATGCGGAAGTCGAGGGGGCCGTCGCTCAGGCGAACGTCGGGCTCGACCCGCCGGCGCCAGGCCGCACCGTCCCAGGTGCGCGCCGGCCGCAGGCCGAAGCGCAACCGGCGCCCCCCGGAAGCGTGCTCGACGGCGAAGCGCACGGCCTCGGTCTTGCCCGGAGCAGGCGCGCCGCCCACGCCTTCGGCGAGCAGCGTCAGCCGGGTGTTCCAGCGGCCGAAGGCCTCGTCCGGCGCGGGCAGCGGCAGCCCCTCGACGCCGAAGTTCCAGCCGGCGCCGTAGCTGAGGCGCAGCGGAAAGCGCAGATCGAGCGGCTGGTCCAGCTCGAGGCGCAGGCGTTCCGGTCGCGCCAGGGCGGCCCCGTAGAGCCGGAAGGTGCCCTGCTGCAGGACGAGCTCCTCGTCCTCGAAGCGAAAGGTGGCGCGGCGGGCGGCCAGCTCCAGTGCGTTACCGCACTTGCAGGGGGTGCTCCGCACCTCCTCGGCGGTGAAGACCTCGCCTGCGAGCCGGCCGCTGGCGGCGCTAAAGCGGTAGCGCGAGGTTCGCGCTTCGATGGTCGCAAGCTCGGCCCGGCCCCCTTCGAAGCGCGCCCGGGCCGCGCGCACCACCGCGTCGCCGCGCTCGAAGACGGGCTGCTCGAGCACCAGCGCCTCCCCTTCCCCCAGCAGGCGCGGGGCGCGAAAGGCCCAGCCGGCGAAGCCGCCCGCCACCGCCTCGGCGCGCAGCACCCCCGCGGCGCGGTCGTAGACGATCCGCGCCGCGGTCATCTCCGCGCCGCCGGCCTCCAGGCAGGCGCCTTCGGAAAACGTCAGGACGTCGCCGTCGAGCTGGAACTCCGCCCCGCCGAGCACCGCCGGGGGGCGCTCGACCTCGAGCACCACGTCGGCGTCCGCGCAGGGGCCCGCCCAGGCCAGACCCGCGGCCAGGGCGGCGAGGGCCAGCAGTAGCTTGGGGTTCACGCCGCCTATTCTACGGGGCTTCCTTGGGCTCCGTCCGCGCGAGGAAGGCCCACAGCCGCCTGCGCACCTCGGGGTCCAGCTTGCTGCTCGCCCGCACCTCGCCGGTCTCGGCGTCGAACTTCAGGTAGAGCGGCTTCTCGGGGTTCTTGCCCGACAACGTCACCCCCAGCGCCGCGTCGCGGTAGCGGTAGGGCGCGAGCAGCAACGCCTCACCGGTGCGGTAGTCGCTGACCATCGCCTGCGCCTCCAGCTCGGGGCTCATCGCCCGCACCCCGCCCTCGAGCACGGCCACCCCGTCGCCAAGGAAGATCCAGGCGCTGCGCGCCTCCAGGGCCTTGACCTGGGGGGTGTCGAGGACGACACCGCCCTCGAGCTGCACCCGATCCTCGGGCAGCTCGTAGCGCAGCTGTTCGGCCGCGAAGCGCACCTTCCCCGCCTCGCTCTTGGCCTTGCGCGCGAGCACGTAGACGTCTTCCTTGTACTCCACGTACTCGGCGTCGATGCTCAGGTCGTTAGCGTTGTCGCGGATCACCCCGCCCTGGGGCAGGGTGGTCACCCCGGTGGCCAGGTCGAAGACCTGGTCGCCGTAGGGCTCGATCGAGAGCGCGGCGAACCTGGCCGCGGCCAGCAGGATCAGCAACGGGAGGAGCAGCCCGGCGCGTTTCATGGCCCCAGCCTACCGGGCGGCCGGGTGAAGGGCGTGAAACCAAGGTAAAGCCGGGCCGAAGCCCGGCTCGGACTGCGTTCAGAAAAGCTCAGACGAGGCCGGCGATCGCCGTCTTGAGCCAGTCGAGCACCGGCTGCGGCCAGACGCCCAGGACGACCACGGCCAGCGCCAGCAGCACCACCAGGCTGAGCGCCGTGGGCGAGAAGTCCAGCGCCGGCGCCTCCTCCGCCGGGGCGTCCAGGAAGACCGCGGCCAGCACCCGGAAGTAGAAGTAGTAGCCGAAGACGACCATCACCACGGCCACGACCAGGGCGGCCCAGGCGCCCGCCTGCGCCAGCGCCGCGAAGACGTAGAGCTTCGCGAGGAAGCCCGCGAGCAGCGGCACCCCCGCGAGCGAGAGCACGAAGACGGCCACGAGTACGCCCACGAGGGCGTTGCGGCGACCCAGCCCCTTCCAGGCCTCGAGCGTGGAGGGCAGCCCCCCGGCCTCGAGCGCCTCGAGCACGAAGAAGAGGCCCAGGCTGGTGACGATGTAGGCGACCAGGTAGTAGCCCACCGCAGTGAAACCGGTCAGCGAGGCGGTCGAGAGCGCCAGACCCAAGAAGCCCATGTGCACGATGGTGGAGTAGGCCAGCAGACGCTTGAGGTCGGTCTGCAACAGCGCCCAGAGGCTTCCGAGCACCACCGAGACCAGCGCCAGGCCGCCGATCCAGCCGGCCACGACCGAACCCTCGCCGCCGAAGGCGCGGGCGAGCAGCACCGCCAGCCCCAGCGCCAGCGCGGTCTTGGGCGCGGTGCTGAGGAAGCCGGCCATCAGCGGGAAGGACCCCTGGTAGGCGTCGGGCGCCCAGGCGTGGAAGGGCACCCAGGCGAGCTTGAAGCCGAGGCCGACCAGCATCAGCGCCAGGCCGCCCAGGGCCAGCCCGCTGGTCTGGTAGGCGAGGCCGGCGGCGATGCCGCCGTAGCCCAGGCTGCCCGTCTCGGCGTAGACGAGGGCCATGCCGAAGAGCAGCAGCGCCGAACCCACGGAGCCGAGCATCATGTACTTGGCCGCGGCCTCGGTGCCGAAGCGGCGCTCGCGGTCGTAGCCCACGAGCACGTAGGTCGCGTAGGCTGAGAGCTCGAGCGCCAGGTAGAAGATCAGCAGGTGGGCCGAGCCAACGAGCAGGATCCCGCCGAGCACCCCCCACATCACCAGCGCGTGCACCTCGCCGCTGCCCAGGGCGAAGCCGCCCCCGCGGATCGTCGCCCCGGCGGCCACGAGCAGGCCCACCAGGCTGAGGAGGACGATCGACGCGGCCGTGAGCGGGCCCAGGGTCACGGCCCCGTAGAGCACGCCCGACTCCTGCGCCGCGAGCAGACCCAGGATCAGGGTGGCGCCGAAGACGGTGCCGCTGATCGCCCCGATGGCCGCAGGGCGGTCGTCGAAGTTGGGGGCCAGCAGGGCCAACACCAGCCCTCCGAAGGCGAGCAGTACGATGACTGCGAGCGTCATTTCAGCACCTCCTGCACCAGGGTGAGCAGGGGCTGGACCCCCGCGTCGATCCAGGGCGTCAGCGCCGCCGGAACCAGGCCGAGCAGCACCGCCAGGAAGACGAGCGGCGCCGCCGCGGCCACCTCGACCGGGTTCAGATCGTCGAGCGCCCCCTCGGCCTTACCCAGCAGCACCCGCTGGATCGTCCAGAGCATGGCGCCGGCGAGGATGACGATCCCGAAGACCGCGACCCAGACGTAGGGCCGGGTCACGTCGGCCAGGAAGCCGCCCCAGAGGCTCTGGAACTCGCCGAGGAAGCCCGCCAGACCGGGCAGGCCGAGCCCGCCCAAGAGGGCCAGCCAGAGGACGCCGCCGAGGATGGGGGCGGCGTTGTACACGCCCTTCATCGCCGCGATCTCGCGGGTGTGGGTGCGGTCGGCCAGAAGGCCGACCATGAGGAACATCAGGCCGGTGATCACGCCGTGGGCCACCATCTGGTAGACCGCGCCGTGCAGCCCCACCGCGGTCATCGAGGCGATGCCCAGCAGCACGTAGCCCATGTGGTTCACCGAGGAGTTGGCGATCAGGCGCTTGAGGTCGCGCTGGGCCAGGGTGACGTAGGCGCCGTAGACGATGGAGACGAGGGCCACGACCGCGAGCAGGTTCGCGAAGCGCTCGAGCTCTCCCGGGAAGAGGGCCAGGTTGAAGCGGATCAGACCGTAGCCGCCCATCTTGAGCAGCAGCCCCGCCAGGAAGATCGAGCCGGCGGTGGGCGCCTGGGTGTGCGCGTGCGGCAGCCAGGTGTGCAGCGGCACCGCCGGCAGCTTGATGAGGAAGGCCAGTGCGAAGCCCCAGAAGAGCCAGCCCGCCGCCGGCAAGAGCGCCAGGTAGCCGGCCACGCTCACCAGATCCAGGTAGTCGAAGCTGACCCGGCCCAGCGCCGGCGCGGCCAGATAGGCCGTGGCCAGCATGGCCGCAAGCATGAAGACCGAGCCCACCAGCGAGTAGATCAGGAACTTGACCGCCGCGTAGCGCCGTTGCTCGTAGCCCCACAGCGCGATCATGAAGTACATCGGCACCAGCACGAGCTCGAAGAAGACGAAGAAAACGATCAGGTCGAGTGCTGCGAAGACGCCCACCAAAGCGCCCTGCAGGAGCAGCATCAGCGCGAAGAAGCCCTTGTCGGTCTTGCGCCAGCTGGCGAGCACGCTCACCGCGGTGAGCAGCGGGGTGAGGGCGATAAAGGGCAGGCTCAGCCCGTCGAGGCCCACGTGGAGGCTGGAACCCACGAGGGGCAGCCAGGCGAGCTTGAACTCGCTGACGAAGCCGCCGAACGAAACCGGGTAGGCCAGGTAGACCCCGAGGCTCGCGATCAGCGTGAAGAGCGCGACGCCCAGCGCGGTGCGCTTCGCCGCCTCGGCCCGCGGGTCGTCGAGCAGGCCCACGAAGGCCGCGGCCACGATGGGAAGGAAGATCAGGATCAGGGTCACCGCACACCTCCCACGTAGAGCGCCAACGCGCCCAGCAGCATGTAGAGCGCGTAGACCGCGAAGCGGCCGCTTTGCAGGTGGCGCAGGAAGGACGAGGCCACCAGGCTCAGGTAGCCGACCAGGTCGACCAGGCCGTCCACCACGTAGCGGTCGAAGAGCTCGAGCGCATAGGTAGGCGCCTGCGCCAGCGCCCCCAGCACGCGGTAGTAGAACTCGTCGAGGTAGAGCCGGCGTTGCAGCGCCTGGGTGAGCCATAGCGGCGCGCGCTGGCGCAGCGGATCGGCGGCGTACCAGTAGACGGCGAGGCCCGCGCCCGCCAGGGCGACGAGCGTACCGGTGACGTAGCCGCCCATCAGCTTGGCCGCAGGCAGCAGCTCGGGCGCCTCACCCCAGTAAACGAGGGTGAGCAGGCCGTAGCCAAAGAGGGGGCTGCCCCAGAAGCCCACGAGCAGGCTGAGCACCGCCAGGGCCACCAGCGCGGTGATCATCTCGGCGCCCGACTCGTGCGGATGGTGCCCCTCGGGGGGGCTGGGGTCGGGCTCCGCCTCGTCCGGCCCCAGGTTGAGCCAGGGCGCGCCCTGGGTCCAGGCCGCGGCCTTCCAGGGACTGGCCGTCCTTGGTTTGTGGAAGGCGATCACGATCATGCGGGTGGTGTAGAAGGCGGTGAAGAAGGCCGCGACCAGGCCCACCAGCCAAAGGAAGCGGGCGTGCTCCTCCGCGGCGTGGAGGATCAGGTCCTTCGACCAGAAGCCGGCGAAGGGCGGGATCCCCATCAGCGCCAGCGCCCCGATCAGGAAGGTCCAGTAGGTCCAGGGCATGTACTTCTTCAGCCGATCCATCTCGAAGATGTCCTGGGTCTTGGCTCCGTGGATCATCGAGCCCGAGCCCAGGAACAAGAGCGCCTTGAAGAAGGCATGGGCCAGCAGGTGGAACATCGCCGCCGCCCAGCCGAAGACGCCCAGCCCCAGGAACATGTAGCCGAGCTGGCTGACCGTGGACCAGGCGAGGATCTTTTTCACGTCGGCAAAGGCCGGGGCCAGCACCGCCGCGAACAGTGCGGTGATCGCCCCCACCCAGGCCACCACCCAGAGCACCTCGCCGTGGATGAGCAGCGGGTAGAAGCGGCCGGTCAGGTAGACGCCGGCGGCCACCATCGTCGCCGCGTGGATCATCGCGCTGACCGGCGTGGGGCCCTCCATGGCGTCCAGAAGCCAGACGTGCAGCGGGAACTGGGCGCTCTTGCCCATCGCCGCGACGAAGACGAGCAGCCCCACCGCTGCGGCGGCGCCGGTCCCGATCATGGCCAGGGTCTGCTCGCTGGCCAGGTCGGCGAGGTCGAAGTTGCCGATGAGCAGGTAGAGCCAAAAGAGGCCGAGCATGAAGCCCAGGTCGGCCAGCTTGGTGGTGATGAAGGCCTTCTTCTGCGCCTGCTGGGCGGTCTTCTTCTTGTAGAGGAAGCCGATGAGCAGGTAGCTCATCAGGCCCATGACCTCCCACGCGAGGAGCGAGTGGAAGAAGTTGCCCGCCAGCACGAAGGCCAGCATGGCGGCGCTGAAGAGCTGCAGGTAGGCGAAGAAGGTGGAGTAGCGCTCCTCGCCGTGCATGTACCCGATCGAGAAGAGATGGATGAAGAGCGAGGCCAGCGCCACCATCGCGGTGACGACCGCCGCCAGCGCGTCGATGTAGATGACGAGGGGAATCCCGGCCTCGCCGCGGATGGCCAGCCAGGTCCACTCGAGCCGGAAGGGGAAGTCGGGCGACCCCGCCTTGGCCAGCGCCTCCCCGTGGTTGCCGCCGAGCAACGCGGCGAGGTTCCAGCCCGGCGCGGCGAGGATGACGTCCCGCAGGAGGCCCAGTGCGAGCACGGCCGCGACCGCCATGACCGCGGTGGCGATCCAGCCCGAGCTCCGGCCCGGCAGCGAGCGCCCGAAGAGGATGAGCAGCACGAACCCCAGCGCGGGCAGCAGCGGAATCCAGTAGCTTAGTTCAACGTAGCTCACGTTCGCCTCCTTATCCGCGCATCTCGCTGATGGCGTCGTCGGTGACGGCGCCGTGGGTGCGGTAGACGTTCAAGAGGATCGCGAAGCCGATGGACAGCTCGGCCGCAGCCACCACGATGATGAAGAGCGCGAAGACCTGCCCCGCGAAAAGGCTCGGGTCGCGGAAGGCGGCCACGCTGGCGAACGCCAGCGCCGCGGCGTTGAGCAAGATCTCGACCGACATCAGCACCGCGATCAGGTTGCGGCGCGTGAGCACGCCGTAGAGCCCGATGGCCATCAAGAGGCCGGAAAGCAACAGGAAGTGTCCGAGCGTCACCATCAGCCGGCCCTCCTTCGGGCGAGGACGATCGCGCCCACCATCGCCAGCAGCAGCAGCACCGAGGCCACCTCGAAGGGCAGCAGCGCCGCCTGCAGCAGGTTGACGCCCAGCGTCTCGGGGCTGACCGGGGTGATCTGGCCGTCCCCGTGGCCGACGTTGCCCTTGAAGAAGACCAGGGCCGCGGCGGCGGCCAGCAGGCCGGCGACGATCTGCCAGCTCCGCGGCCCCGCGCTCGTGCGCGACTGGGTCATCATGATGATAAACAACGTCATAATCGGGATCGCCGAAGCGTTGACCATGAACTGGATGGCCGCCAGCGCCGGCGAGCCCAGGAGCAGGTAGAGCCCCGCGATCAGGAAGAAGGTGATCGCCAGGCTCAGGGCGGCGCGCACCATGCTGGCCGTCGTGACCGCCAGGATCGCGAAGACGAGCACGAAGGCCGCCAGGGCGTAGAACGCGGTCAGGCTCACGAGTCCACCTCCTCCGCCGGTTTCAGGATCTCGGCCAGGCCGCCGGGCTGCATCTCCGGCGGCGCCTTCTCGATGCGGCCGTCCTCGGTGCGGATCTCCACGCCGAACTTGGGGCTGTACCACTGCCGGGCGCGGCGCGCCTGCTCGTGCAGGAAGTCGACGTCCGCCTTGAGCGTCTGCAGGTCGTAGGTGGACATCTCGAAGTCCTGGATGGTCACGATCGAGCTGACCGGGCAGGCCTCGACGCAGGCGGCGCAGTACATGCAGTTGACCAGGTCGATGTCGAAGCGGTCGATGAGGAAGCCCTTGCCCTCGGGGTTGCGGTGGCGCTCGATGGTGATCACCTGCGCCGGGCAGGCGCGCTCGCACTGCAGGCAGACGATGCAGCGCTCCGAGCCGTCCTCGTTCTCCACGAGCGCCAGCGACTGCACCGAGACCGGCGGCAGGTCGGGCTTGACGTAGGGGTAGAACTCGGTGGGCGCCTCCTCGTAGACGCGCTTGTGCACCGTGGCCATCCCGGTACCGATGGCCTTCACGGCTTGCCAGACTTCTTGAAGCAGGCTCATCTTACCTCCAGATCAGGCGCAGGTAGGCCGCCAGTACCAGTCCAAAGAGGGCCAGGGGGATCATCGCCTTCCAGGCGAACTCCATGAGTTGGTCGTCGCGGTAGCGGGGCAGGGTGGCGCGGATCCAGAGGAAGATCCAGACCCAGACCGCGGTCTTGGCCGTGAAGTAGAGGCTCTCGAGCGCCCCCGCGGCCAGGCTGCCGGGCTCGAGCCCGAAGAGCGGGCCGTGCCAGCCGCCGAAGAAGAAGACGACGATCAACGCCGGCAGCAGGAAGAGCTCGACGAACTCGGCGAGGAAGAAGAAAGCGAAGCTCATCCCCGAGTACTCGACGTTGTAGCCGGCGATCAGCTCGGACTCGGCTTCGGGGAAGTCGAAGGGGATGTGCTTGAGCTCGGCCAGGCTGGCGATCACGTAGAGCACGAAGGGCAGCGCCAGCGGCAGGAAGTTCCACAGCCCCAGCTGGGCGTCCACGATGCCGCCCAGCGAGAGCGTCCCGCTCCAGACGGCCACGGTCAGGAAGACGAGGGCCAGCGGAATCTCGTAGCTGACCATCTGCGCGCCGGCGCGCAAGGCGCCGATCAGGGCCCACTTGTTGCCCGAGGAAACGCCGCCCAGCAGCACGCCGTAGGCGCTGAGGGTGGAGACCGCGATCAGGTAGATCAGGCCCACGTTGGTGTCGGCCAGCACCCAGCCGGAGGCGAAGGGGACGACGGCGAACATGGCGAAGCTGGCCACGAAGGTGATCGCCGGCGCCAGCCGGAAGGTGAGGACGTCGGCCGCCGCGGGCACGAAGTCCTCCTTGGCCAGGAGCTTCAGCGCGTCGAAGACGGTCTGGATGCCGCCGGCGGGGCCGTAGTGCATGGGGCCGTAGCGTTCCTGCACCTTCCCCAGGTACTTGCGCAGCAGCAGGATGAGCAGCAGCGCGATGACCGCCGAGAGCAGGAAGAGCAGCACCACCTGCAGGGCGCGCATCAGCACGAAGCCCCAGCCGCTGTCCCAGCCCAGCGCTCCGAAGAGCGCCGGCACGCCGGCGTAGGTGCCGATGACGATCAGCCAAAAGACGAAGACGTAGGCGGAATAGACCGTGCGTTCAAGCCAGGGCCGGCTCTTCTGGGGGTCGTAGCCGAGCAGGCGCGGGCGGAAGTGCCGGTCTTCGGGAATGGGGATCTGGCTCACCGGTGCACCTCCTATCGGTCGATCTCCCCGAAGACGGGGTCGAGCGAGGCCAGGATCGCGATGGCGTCGGAGAACTTGGCGCCGACGAAGAGGTCGGGCACGATCTGCAGGTTCGAGAAGGCCGCCCCCCGGTGCTTGACCCGGTAGGGCTTGTCGGTGCCGTCGGAGACCACCAGCACGCCCAGCTCACCGCGGCTGTTCTCGACCGCGCGGTAGCGCTCGCCCGCCGGGGGCTTGATGCGGGCCGGCGCCTTGCCCTTGTAGGGCCCGGTCTTGGGGGTGAGCTCCACCAGCTGCCGCAGGATGCGGATCGACTGGTACATCTCCTGGAACCGCACCCAGAAGCGGGCGTAGGTGTCGCCGTCCGGCGAGGTGGGAATCTCGAACTCGACGTCGGGGTAGGCGTCGTAGGGGAAGGCCTTGCGCACGTCGTAGGCCACGCCGCTGGCGCGGAGCACCGGGCCGCTGACGCCGCGGGCGATGGCGCGCTCCTTGCTGAGCACGCCCACGCCGATCGTGCGCGCGTGCACCACGGGGCTTTCGAGCACCAGGTGCTCGTAGTCCACCATCCGCCGCTCCATGTGGTCGAGGAAGTCGGCCACGTCCTTGAAGAAGTCGGGGTGGACGTCGCGGCGGACGCCGCCGAAGGTGTAGTAGTTGGGCAGCATGCGGGCGCCCGCGGTCTTCTCGACGATCCCCAGGATGATCTCGCGGTCCCAGAAGGTGTAGAGGAAGGGCGAGATCGCGCCCAGGTCGAGCATCGCCGTCCCCATCCAGACCAGGTGGCTGGCGAGACGGTAGAGCTCGAAGAACATGGTGCGGATCTTCTTGGCCCGGTCGGGCACCTCGATGCCCAGCATGTCCTCGACCGCCAGCACGAAGGGCAGCTCGTTCTGGGTGCCCGAGACGTAGTCCATGCGGTCGGTGTAGGCGATCACCTGGGGGTAGCTGCGGGCCTCTTCGATCTTCTCGTGGTTGCGGTGCAGGTAGCCGATGTGCGGGACCGCGCGGGTGATGCGCTCGCCCTCGAGCCCCAGGACCACCCGCAGCACGCCGTGGGTGGCGGGGTGCTGCGGCCCCATGTTGACGATCATCTCGTCGCTGCGGCCGGGCACCGGTTCCAGACTCATCGTGCTCACGAGGCCTCACCTCCTTCGCCCGCCTCGCCCGCGTCCTCGGGTTCGGGCGGCGGGGGCGGCGCCCAGGGTTCGGGGTCGGGCCAGGGTTTGGCCTCCCAGCCGGGCACGGGGTAGCCGCCGGTGTCGAAACGCTTAAGCAGGGGGTGCAGCTCCCACTCGTCTTCCAGCAGCAGGCGCCGCAGGTCGGGGTGCCCCGCGAAGCGGATCCCCAGCATGTCGTAGGCCTCGCGCTCATACCACTCGACGCCGGGCCAGAGGTCGGTCACCGAGGGCACGACGGGGTCGTCGTAGGGCACGTCGGTGCGCACCGTCACCTTGGCCAGGTCCTTCATCCGGGTCAGCTGCAGGGTGACGCGCAGACCGTAGCCCATGTCGATGCCGCTGATCGCCCGGGGAAAGTCGTACCCCGCGGCCGCGAGCCGCTCGCACAGCGCCCGGTAGTCCTCGGGGTGGACCGTGTAGACGTCCTCGTCGAAGAGGCGTTCCTGCTTCATCCTCGCTTCCACGGCCACCTCCTAGAGCACCGGAAGCCGCCCGTCCTTGCCGGGTTCGGCCAGGACGTCGTAG
The DNA here is from genome assembly GCF_014201675.1 of Oceanithermus desulfurans. Lineage (NCBI taxonomy): Bacteria > Thermotogati > Deinococcota > Deinococci > Thermales > Thermaceae > Oceanithermus > Oceanithermus desulfurans. Next base: position 86,715 of record NZ_JACHEZ010000008.1, read on the forward strand.
TCGGTGGGGATCTCACGGGGCTTCTGATAGCGCAGCTCGCGGTCGGCGATCTTGTCGCGCAAGAGCAGGAGCGCCTGCAGAAGCGCCTCGGGCCGCGGCGGACAGCCGGGGATGTAGACGTCCACGGGAACGATCTTGTCCACGCCCTCGACGACCGAGTAGCCCTGGCGGAAGGGTCCGCCCTGGTTGGCGCAGGCGCCCATGGAGATGACCCACTTGGGCTCGGCCATCTGGTCGTAGAGGCGGCGCAGGCGCTTGGCCAGCTTCTTGTTGACCGTGCCCGAGACGATCATCACGTCGGCCTGCCGCGGGGTGTTGCGGAAGAACATCCCGAAGCGGTCGGCGTCGATCTTCGGATCCCAGGTGGCCATCATCTCGATGGCGCAGCAGGCGATGCCGAAGGTCAGCGGCCACATGCTGCGGCTGCGCGCCATGTTGATGAGGTCGTCCAGCGTTCCCAAGATGATGTCGCGCGGTCGTTCGTCCGAACCTAGTAGACCCACTTGAGCACCCCCCTCCGCCAGGCGTAGACCAGCCCCATCGCCAGGATGCCGATGAAGATAGCCGCCTCGAAGAAGCCCAGCCAGCCCAGCTTGTCGTACGCCACCGCCCACGGGAAGAGCAGCGCGGCCTCGACGTCGAAGAGCAGGAAGAGCAGCGCGAAGATGTAGTAGTTGACGTTGAACCGCAGGTTGACGTCGCCGATGGGTATCTCCCCGGACTCGTAGGCGTCGAGCTTGCCCGGCGGCTTCGGGCGCACCCCGACCAGCAAGCGGGCGATCCCGATCGTCACAAAGACGATGGCGAGGCCGACGAGGAAGAAGACGATCGCGGTGATCCCCGCCTGCAGTTCCGTTAGGTAGTCCACGGCTTGCCCCCTTTCCGCTCCGGATCGGAGCACACTCCGCCATTCTTACACTTCTCAGGCGCTAGCGGCTAGGGACGCGTTTACCATCGAATCTGGAACCGCTGCGTTCTCACCCGCATTCTGGCTATAATCGCGGGAGATGCGCGCCCTCGCCTCCCTGGTCCTGCTCCTCTCCGCCCTTGCCTGGGCGAGCCCTGGCTGGATGCGCTGGGCGGCTCACGACGACGAGGGGTTCACCCGCTTCGTCTTCGAGCTGCCCGTCGGCACCGCCTACGCAACCGAGCGCAGCGGCGCGCTCGTGCGGGTGACGCTGGGGCTGAGCGTGAAGGCTCCCGAGACGCTGCGCCCAGGCGACGCCGCCGTCGAGCGGGTGGAGCTGCAACCCTCCGCGGAGGGGGCCGAGGTGCGCCTCTACCTGCGCCCCGGAGCGACGGCGAAGAAACCCTTCGTGCTCGAGGGCCCCGAAGGCCGCTTCCGCCTGGTGATCGACGTGCTGCAACCCGAAGCGGGCCGCGCCGCGCCGCCGCCCAAGCCCAAGCCTCCGGCCCCGGTGGTGGTCATCGACCCGGGCCACGGCGGACCCGACCCCGGAACCGTCGGATACGTAAAGGAGAAGGTCGTCACCCTCGACATCGCCCTGCGCGTCAAGAAGATCCTGGAAGCCCGGGGGATCGAGGTGGTGCTCACCCGCGACGGCGACTACGACCTCGCCCCCAAGTCGGTCAAGGACTTCGACGAGCGCAAGCTGCTCGACCTCAACCAGCGGGCCAAGATGACCAACGGCAACCGCAACCTCTTCGTCTCCATCCACGTCAACTCGGCCGAGCGGCCCGCCCGCGGCATCGAGGTCTACTACCTGGGCAAGACCCTGGACCCGCGCACCCTGGCGCTGGCCATCGCCGAGAACGGCGGCGGGGAGCTCGGCGAAAAGCTCACCCAGAAGGCCGAGAGCACGGCCGAGGCGGCGCTCGCCGACCTGATCGCCCAGGGGAACCTGCAGTTCTCCGCCCGGCTGGCGGACGACATCCTCGAGCAGCTGATCGCGCGCACCGGCACCAAGAACCGCGGGGTGCACTCGGCCCCCTTCTACGTGCTGCGCTACGCCCGCATCCCGGCGGTGCTCGTCGAGGTGGGTTTCGCCAACCACCCCACCGAGGGCCGCCTGCTCGCCCGCGCCGACTACCGCCAGAAGCTGGCCGAGGGCATCGCCGCCGGCATCCTGGAGATGCTCGGCAACGGCGCCTACGCCGCAGCCGGCCGCTAACGGCGGCGTGTAGCATGGAAGCATGGACACCGAGCTCGCCAAGTACATCGACCACACCCTCTTAAAACCCACGGCCACGCCGGCCGACATTGAACGCCTCTGCCGCGAGGCCGACGAGCACTACTTCTACGCTGTCTGCGTCAACCCCGGCTTCGTGACCACCGCCAGGAAGGCCCTGGGCTCAAGCCCCGTGCGGGTCGCGGCGGTGATCGGCTTTCCCCTGGGGGCGAACGCCTCCCAGGTCAAGGCCGCCGAGGCCGCCCTCGCCGTCAGCCAGGGCGCCAACGAACTCGACATGGTCATCCCCGTGGGCCGGGCGCTCGCCGGCGACTGGGACGCGGTCGCCGCCGACGTGCGGGCGGTGCGCGAGGCCGCCCCGGACGCGGTGCTCAAGGTGATCCTCGAGACCGGCTACCTGGACGAGGCGCAGATCCGCCGGGCCGCCGAGGCGGCGCTCGCCGGCGGGGCCGACTTCCTCAAGACCTCGACCGGGTTCGGGCCCCGCGGGGCCAGCCTCGAGGACGTCCGGCTGCTGGCCGAGGTGGCCGGCGGCCGGGCCAAGGTCAAAGCCGCCGGCGGCATCCGCACCCGCGAGGACGCCTGGAAGATGATCGAGGCGGGAGCGAGCCGCCTGGGCACCTCGAGCGGCGTGGCGCTGGTCGAGGGCGGGGAGAGCCGGGGCTATTAAGCCGCCGCCGCGTCCCAAGCCGAAACCCGCCTGGTTGGGGTACGCGCTCCTGGTGCTGCTGGCGGGGATCGCGCTGTGGCAGCAGCGCAGCGGCTACACCAACCCGCCGCCCGCGGGCGTGGTGCGGCCCGCGGTCTTCTTCCTGCCCGAGGACGAGCCCCCGGCCGTCGAAGCGCTGGGCCGCGCCCTGGCACGCAGCAAGCGCACCGCCGACCTGGCCCTGCTGACCCTGAACGACACCCGCCTGGGCTACCTGCTGGCGCAGACCGCGGCCCGCGGCGTCCGGGTCCGCATCTTCAGCGAGCGGGAAAACCGGGAGCAGACGCTCTCCACACTGCTCGCGGGCTCGCGGGGGCAGACCTCAGGAAGGCCCCGGGTGCGCCTCGATGAGGCCTACGCCCTGCTGCGGCGCACCTCGGAAAACTGCGAGCGGCTCGCCGGCGTCGACCTTTGCTATGACGACCGGCCCGGTCTGATGCACGACAAGTTTGCCGTCTTCGACGCCCGCGAGGTCTGGACCGGAAGCGCCAACTGGAGCTACAACGGCCTGCACAAGAACGACAACGACCTGCTCGTCCTTCGGGGCGAACCGGCGGCGCGCCTCTACCACGCGGCCTTCGTCGCGCTCTGGCAGCGCAAGCCCAGACCCCCCGCACCGGCGACGCTGGAGCTCGACGGCGGCCGGCTCGGCGTCTACTTCAGCCCCGGCTACGGGGAGGCGGCCATAGGGCGGGTCGTGCGCGAACTCGACGCCGCCGAGCGCGAGGTCTGGGTGGCCGCCTTCGTGCTCACCCACCCCCGCGTCCTGGAGGCGCTGAACGCTGCGGCGCGGCGCGGGGTCGCGGTGCGGGTGCTGCTCGAGCGCCGCAACCTGCCCGACTCGCGCGAGGAGGCGCTGGGCCCCCGGGTGGAGGTGCGCGCCGACGCCAACCCCGCGGCCATGCACCTGAAGGCGATCGTCATCGACGAGCGCACCGTCGTCACCGGATCCTTCAACTTCACGCGCTCTGCGGTCAGCCGCAACGACGAGAACCTGCTGGTTCTCACCCACCCTCAGCTGGCGCGGCGGTACAAAGAAAAGGTATGGCAAGCGTGGCGACGAGCCGGCCCGTGATCGTGCTGGCCTCCGGCAGCCCGCGGCGGCGCGAACTGCTGGCGCGGCTGGGTCTGCCGCACCGGGTGGAGCCGCCAAGCGTGGACGAGTCGGTCGTCCCCGGCGAGGACCCCGCCGACGCCGCCCGCCGCCTCGCGCAGCTCAAGGTGCGCAGCACCCCCGGGGCGTGGGTGCTGGCCGCCGACACCGTCGTCGCGGTCGACGGCCGCATTCTGGGCAAACCGCGGGACCTGGCCGAGAACCGCAGGTTCCTGGAGCTGCTTTCCGGACGCGACCACTGGGTGCACACCGGCCTGGCCCTGCGGGCCCCGGCCGGGACGGCGGCGCTGGTCAGCAGCACCCGGGTGCGCTTTCGCAAGCTTGCGGACTGGGAGATCGCCGCCTACGCCGCCAGCGGCGAAGGCCTCGACAAGGCCGGCGGCTACGGCATTCAGGAAAAGGGCATGGTCCTGGTCGAGGCGGTCGAGGGCGACTTCTTCACGGTGATGGGGCTTCCCGTCGCCCGGCTGTGGGAAGCGCTGGCGCGGCTGGGCTACCCGCTTGCGGAGGTCTGGGATGCTTAGGCTCGTCTACCTGGGGTACGTGCTGCTGGCGCTGGCGCTCTCGGCGCTGACCGCCAACTTCGCGCCCCGGTTCCCGGGCGAGGTCTCGGCCCGGATCGCGCCGTTGTTCGGCCTCGGCCACCGCGCCGCGCAAAACCTGCGCGCCGCGGCGACCACGCTGCTCGACCGCCGCAACCTGCGGCACGAGAACCGCCTGCTCGCCGAGGAGGTCGCCTGGCTCAAGGAGAGCAACCTCGAGCTCAAGGTCGAGCTCGAGCGCCTGCGCCGGGCGCTGGCGGTGCGCGAGGCCCAGGCCCCCGGCGTGGTGGCCATCGCTCCGGTCATCACCGAAGACACCTCGGGCCTCTACCGGCGCCTCATCCTGGGCCTCGGCGAGGCCGACGGCCTCTCGGTGGGCATGCCGGTGACCAGCCCCGACGGGCTGGTGGGGGTGATCATCGAGACCACCCCCCACCGCGCGGTGGTCCGCACCATCGTGGACCCCGAGTCCCGCGTCGGGGTGCGCCCCGAGGGCAGCCCCGGCCGCGGCATCGCCATGGGCGAGCCGCCGGCGGGGCTGCGCGTCGAGCTGCCGGTGGAGACACCGATCGCCGTAGGCGACCTGCTCGTCACCGGCTCCCTGCAGGGGCTCTTCCCCGAGGGCATCCCGGTGGCGCGGGTGACCCGCATCCTGCCGCGCGCGCCGGGGGCGCTGCGCAAGGTGGTGCGCGCCGAACCGCTCGTCAAGTTCGGCCTGCTCGAAGAAGTGGTGGTGTTGGGCAAACTATGAACGCGCTCGTGCTCGTCTTCTTCTCGCTGGTGCTGCAGGCTCTGCTTTCGGGGCTGCTGCCCGACCGGGTCAGCCCCCCCGACCTCTGGTTCCTGCTGGCGGTGGTGCTGGCCAGCCGCCAGAACCCCTACGCCGGCCTCGCCACCGCCTTCGGCCTGGGCCTCCTCCAGGACCTCAGCTCGGCCGGCTACCTGGGCTTCCACGCCCTGGGGCTCACCACCGCCGCCTACGCCTTCTACGGCCTGCGCGTCTGGCTGCACTGGGAGGAGCCGGCGGCGCGGATGGTCGTCCTGGCCCTCGCCTTCCTCGCCAAGTGGGGCGGCTTTTTAATCCTGGTCTACTGGATGCGCTATACCACGCTGCCGACGAGCACCTGGGCGCAGGTCTTCGCCCCGGAGCTGGTCCTAACCCTGCTCGTCGCCCCCTTCTACCTGCGGCTCGCGGAAGCGCTCCTCGGTCCGGGGGAAGAGGCCTATGCCTGAGCGGGTCCGGCTGCTGCTCGTCCTGGTCTACTTCGTCCTCCTGCTCCTCGTGGGGCGGCTGGTGCAGCTGCAGGTCTTCGAGCACGGCAAGTACGCCACCCTGGCCAAGGGCAACCACCAGCGCACAGAGACGATTCCCGCGCCGCGGGGCCGCATCTTCGACCGCAACGGCACCCCCATCGCCGCCAACCGCATCGCCGTGGACCTCTACTACCGCGGCGGACCGGTGCGCTTCGCCTCGCGGATCCTGACGATCCTGGGGCTCGAGCGCCTGCCCGAGGTCCCCGAGGGCGAGGAGGAGGTCGTGCTCGCGGCCAACCTGCCCGACAAGTGGGTGCCCACGCTCGCGGAGCTGACCGCGGGCCAGCCCAACCTGCGCCTGGAGGAGCGCATCGAGCGTTACTACCCCAACCCCATCGCGGGACCGGTGATCGGCTACGTGCAGGGGCCCACCGCCGCCGACCTGAAGCGCGGTTACGAACGGGGCGACCTGGTGGGCCGGGCGGGGCTGGAGGCGGCGCTCGAGGAGACGCTGCGCGGCCGGCGCGGGCTGAAGCTCGTCGAGGTCGACGTCCGCGGCGAGGTGCTGCGCGAACAGGTGCTGGCCCCGCCGGTGCCGGGCCGCGACGTGCGCCTGACCCTCGACCTCAACCTGCAGCGCGCCGCCGAGCGGGCCCTGGCCGAGGCGCTGGCCGACCTGAACGCGGGCCGTAAGAAGCTGGGCCTGCCGCCCGAGACCGTGGCCCGGGGGGCGATCGTGGCCGTGGACCCCACCACCGGTGAGGTGCTGGCCATGGCCACCGCCCCCGCCTACGACCCCAACCTGTTCACCCGCCGCCCCACCCCCGCTTCGGAGATCCGCGCCCTGCAAAACGACCCCGCCCTGCCGCTGCTGAACCGCGCGGTCCAGGCCTACACGCCGGGCTCGACCTTCAAACCGGTGACCGCCAGCGCCCTGCTGGAAGCAGGGCTGGTGGGCCCCGCCACCACCTTCCGCTGCCTGCCTTCGATCCGCTTCGGGGGGCAGACGCGCCGTAACTGGTCCCCGCGGGACATGGGCCCGATGAAGGTCACCGACGCGCTCGCCTACAGCTGCAACACCTGGTTCTACCAGGCGGTGATCGAGGCCGGCCCCGTGGAGACCGTGGAGGTGATCGCCGACCGGGCCCGCGCCCTGGGGCTGGGGGCGCCGACGGGGCTCGAGATCGCCGAGAAGCGGGGCCTGGTGCCGGACAAGGCCTGGAAGCGGGAACGCTTCGGCGAGCCCTGGTACCCCGGCGAGACCCTCTCGGTGGCCATCGGTCAGGGCGCGGTGCTGGCCACCCCGGTGCAGGTCGCGCGCATGCTCGCGCTGGTCGCCACCTCGGGGCGCACCCCGCCGCTCCACCTGGTGCAGGGGGCCGGGAGCGCGCCCGCGCGCGTTCGCGGGCGCTACTGGCGGGTGGTGCAGGAAGGCCTGCGCGAGACCGTGACCGAAGGCACCGCCTCCTTCCGGCTCAAGGACTTCCCGGTGCCGACGGCCGGGAAGACCGGAACCGCCGAGACCCCCGGCAAGAAGGCGGGCTACGAGCACGCCTGGTACATGGGCTACGGCCCCTACCCGCTCGACGGCTCCAGCCCCTACCCGCCCCTTGCGGTGGTGGCCTTCTTCGAGAACGCCGGGGAGGGCAGCCGCGTCGCCCTGCCGGCGGTCAAGAAGGTGATGGCCGCCTACTGGAAGGTGCCGGCCCCCGTCGCCCGGGCGGCCGGCCCGTGACATACTAAGCAGCATGCGACTGCGCGCGACCCTGGGCGCCCTGGCCATCCGCCTCGACGGAAACGAGACCCCCGAAGAGCTCTCCGCCGCCCTGGCCGAAGCCCCCGAGATGCCGTTGGAGGTCGAGATCGCCGGCGCCACCCCGGGGTCTGTGGTGCAGGCGCTGCTCGAGGCCGCCGCCTCACGGAACCTCGAGGTGCGCTTCCGCCCGCCCCGCGGCGAGCGCAGGGTGCCGCACACCGAGGTCGTGGACCACACCCTGCGCAGCGGTCAGCGCATCGCTTCGGCGGGAACGGTCGTCGTGCTGGGCGACGTCAACCCCGGGGCCGAGGTGGTGGCGGGGGGCGACGTGATCGTCGTGGGGAAACTGCGCGGCCTCGCCCACGCCGGGGCCGAAGGGAACGAGCAGGCGACGATATGGGCGCTCGAGCTGGCCGCCAAACAGCTGCGCATCGCCGGCCACGTCGCCGTCGCTCCCGAGGACGCCCCCGCGCCCGCGGGCCCCGAGCGCGCCCGGGTCGAGGGGGATCAGATCGTCATCGAACCCTGGGGACGCCGGCAGGGAGCCTGAAGAAAAAAACGCCCGCGGGGGGCGTGTGAGGTTTCGAAAGCCGCGCTCTACTTCTTGCGACGCGGGCGGTACTTGCCGTACGTACCCTTGGCGATCTTGCCCTTGCGGGTCTTGCGGTCTCCACGGCCCATGGTTGCCTCCTAAGCCTGCAAGCCGCCGAGGATCTGGTGCAGCTTCTTCATCAGGCGGGACTTCTTGCGCGCGGCGGCGCGGGCGTGCAGGGTCGAACCCTTGGCCGCCTTGTCGATCAGGCTCTCGGCCACCCGCAGGTAGCGCAGGGCGCGCTCCTTGTCGCCGTTTTCGGCCGCCTGAACCGCTTTCTTGCTGAACGTCTTGATCATCGACTTCTTCGCCTTGTTCCGCGCGCGCCGCTTGAGCGACTGGCGGTGGCGTTTCATCGCCGAAGGGGTACGTGCGCTGCTGTTCGCCATATTCCTCCTCTAGGCCCCGTAGGGCAAGCCAACCGCAAGTTTACCACAGCGCCCGGCGGGCTGCCAAGCGCCGGGCCTTCAGTAAGCCTGGAACCGCGTCGACACCCAGTCGTAGCGCACCGTGCCCTCGGCCTCCTGGGTTTTGACGTGAACGGTGTAGAACCCGTCTTCGACCTTGTACTTGATCTGGTCGCGGAAGCGGCCCTTGTACACCTTCACCTTGCCCAGCCGGCGGCCCTGGCGCGTCAGCCAGATCGAGACGCGGCCCTTCTTGAGGTTGCCCTCCAGCTTGATCTTGACCGCGTCGGAACCGCCCGCGACCCGCAACCCGTAGCTCATCTCGGCGCTGTGGTTCAGGTAGTAAACCGGGGTAAACGGGGGAAGACCAAGGGCCAGGCCGTAGTTCAGACCGTAAAGGTAGACCCCTCCCAGGAGCGCTCCAAGAATCAGCAGGTTCCGCCACATATCGCCTCCCCATGGGCCAAAGCAGCCGTAGATGGTTAGAGTATACTCTGAAGGTCATGGAGCCCGAAGAAGCCCTCGCCCTCCTGCGTCGCGGCACCGCCGAGATCATCACCGAAGACGACCTGAAGCAGAAGCTGGCCTCCGGACGCCCCTTGCGGATCAAGCTGGGTGTGGACCCCACCCGCCCCGACCTGCACCTCGGCCATGCGGTCGTGCTGCGCAAGATGCGCCAGTTCCAGGAGCTGGGTCATAAGGTGATCCTGCTGATCGGCGACTTCACCGGCATGATCGGCGACCCCAGCGGGCGCAGCAAGACGCGTCCGCCGCTCACCCTGGAGGAGACCCGCGCCAACGCTCGGAGCTACGTCGAGCAGGCGCGCAAGATCCTGCGCCAGGAACCCGAGGTCTTCGAGCTGCGCTACAACTCCGAGTGGCTCTCCAAGCTCAGCTTCGAGGAGGTCATCCGCATCGCCGCGCAGATGACGGTGGCGCAGATGCTCGAGCGTGAGGACTTCAAGAAACGCTACACCGAGGGCGTCCCCATCGGCATCCACGAGTTCCTCTACCCCCTGGCCCAGGGCTACGACTCGGTGGCCCTCGAGGCCGACGTCGAAATGGGGGGCACCGACCAGAAGTTCAACCTCCTGGTGGGCCGCGACCTGCAGAAGTTCTACGGCCAGGAGCCCCAGGTCCTCGTCATCATGCCCCTGCTCGTGGGCCTCGACGGCGTGGAGAAGATGTCGAAGAGCCTGGACAACTACGTCGGCGTCAGCGAGGAACCTGCGGTGATGTTCAAGAAGCTGATGCGCGTCCCCGACGCGGTGCTGCCCGACTACTTCCGCCTGCTCACCGACCTGGAGCCCGAGGAGGTCGAAGCCGTGATCCAAAAGGGCGGCATGGTAGGGGCGCACCGGGTCCTCGCCCGCCTGCTCACCGGCGCCTACGCCCAGGAGGTCGTGCCCGCCTGGCTGGACCGCAGCTTCTACGAACGCCTCGGCTACCGGCTCGACGAGGCCGGACGCGACCGCCAGCCCCGTGACCCGCAGGACGCGGAGCTGGCCCGCACCGTCGCCCAGGCGGAGGCGCGCTACGACGAGATCGCCAAAGGGGGCGTCCCCGACGACATCCCCACCGTCGCGATCGACCCCTCCGAACTCAAGGAGGGGGCCATCTGGGTCGCCCGGCTGTTCACCCTCGCGGGGCTCACCCGGTCGAACGGCGAGGCCCGCCGCCTCATCCAGAACCGCGGCCTGCGCCTCGACGGCGAGGTGATCACCGATCCGCAGCTGCAGGTCACCCTCGAGCGGCCGCGGATCCTTCGCCGCGGGAAGGACAAGTTCGTGCGCGTTCAGCTCAAGGAGTAGCCCGCGCTTTGTAAACCCCGTCACGGCGGAGCGCCGCCGCGCCCCGCTTAGACTGGGGCATGCGCACCTACCTGCGCATCGCCTCCTGGACCTGGGCGGCCCTCGCCCTGACCGCACCGCCCGGGCTGACCTACCTCGTCGCCGCCGTCTACGGCGCCGGGGTGGCGGAGCTGGCGCGCCGTTACGGCCCCCGGGCCGTCTTCTGGACGAGCCTCGTCGCCAACCCTGCCGCCTGGCTCGCCCTCTGCCTGGGCCTGGCGGCCCTGATGGCCCCGGCCGATCCCATGAACCTCGGGCCGGCGATCGCCGCCTTCGCCCTCCTCGCTTTGGCGCTGGGGGCGGCCGCCCTCGCGCTCATGGCCTGGTCCCGCCGGCCCCTGGTGGGCGCGGCGGTGAGCCTGCTCTGGGCCGGCTTCTGGCCTAAGGAGGCCCTATCCCCGACGCCGGAAGCGTGGCTGGCGCTCGCGGTGGGCGCGCTCCTCGGCTACCTGGCCTGGCCCTGGCGCGGCGCCGCCGCTTTCCGGACGGGCTGACCGGTACTGCCCGGAGAACCGGAGGCGCGGTGCGGCCCGGACGCAACCCGTAGCGCCGCTCCGCGGCGCGGGCGGCTCAGGCGCTTGAGCCGCCGCCCGTGGTGCGCAGGCTCTCGAGCGGCCGCAGCGGAACCTCGTGGCCGGTGGCGTAAAGGACGCCCAGCTCGGCCACCAGCCGGATGCGCGGCAGCGGGAAGCGCGGCGGGCCGAAGACGGCCTTGCCCGCCTGCACCGGGTCGAAGGCCCCGAAATGGCACTTGCAGCCGAAGAAGGGGTGGTCGGATCGGTAGTTGTAGAGGATGGCCCCGGCCTCGGTGTTGCGCACGTAGTCCACGGTGCAGCCCTGATGGGTGCAGATCCGCGACCAGGCGGCGTAGTGGCGGCCCTCGACGGTGAGCCCGCCGGGAACCGGGCCGGGCAGACGCAGCACGGTGCAGGGCAGCTTGCCCGCGGCCAGCGGGTACTCGAAGTACTTGAACGACCAGACCTCGTCGAGCTCGGCCAGCTCCGCGATGCGGACGCGTTCGCCCTGCTTCCACTGGGGCTGGGCGTTGGGGCCCGACTTGAGGAACTGAATCTTCACGGTGCGCCAGCCGAACCAGCCGAAGAAGGTGGCGGCGATCCCCGAGGGCACGATCCACACCAGGTCGCGGCGGCTCAGCTTCACGGCTACAACCCCTTGAGGTAGTCCAGCAGCGCCTGCAGCTCGGCCTCGCTCATGGGGATGGCCGGCATGCTGCCGGTGCCCTTCTTCACGATCTCGGCCACCGCGCCGTCGACCCGCAGCACCGGGTTGCCCACCAGGCGGGGGCCGATGCCGCCCTCGGCGTTCTGTCCGTGGCAGGCCGCGCACTTGGCCTCGTAGACGACGTTTCCGTCAGGAGCCTGGCCGCGGTCGACCGCGGCCTTGGCCTCCTGCTGGGCGCGCGCCTGGGCGATGAGGGCCTTCACCCGCTCGGCGTCCGGGCCGCCGACGGCGAGGTAACGCTCCCAGACGCCGACGGCCTCGTCGAAGCGGCCCAGCATCGAGTAGGCGTTGCCCAGGAAGAGCAGCGCCTCGGGGTCGTTGGGGTCCACCCCGACGACGACCTGGAGGACCTGGGCGGCGTCCTCCGGGAACCCGGACATGAAGAAGAGGATCCCCATCCGCTTCCAGGCGGTCAGGTTCTTGCTGTCTAGGTCGAGGACCCGCTTGTAGGCTTCGGCGGCGGCGTTGTAGTCGGCCACCTCCCAGGCCGCGTTGCCGTAGGCGAGCCAGCTTTCCGCGTCGTCGTTGCGCTCGGCCTGCGCCTTGAGGCGGTTGAGCTCGGCCAGCTTGGCGCGGTCGACGGCGCGCTCGCCGCTGATCAGGTTCGAGGTGGTGATCGTCTCGCCCGGCGCCCGCGGCAGGGTGTAGCGCAGCAGCACCCCGCCCACGAAGACCAGGAAGGCGGTCGTCGCCATGAGGGCCACCCAGGAAACGCGGCGCGTTCGGGGGGCGGCCGGGCGCCCCTCGAGCTCGGCCAGGCGGCGTTCGAGCTGCACGATGCGCCCCAGGGTGCGCTTGCGTTCGCTGCCCTCGAGCTCACGCGCCTCCTGCTTCAGCGCCTCGATCTCGGCCCGCAGCTCTTCGGGAAGGGGGTCGGCGGGAAAGGGTTCGGGCTCGCGCGCCAGCGGCAGGGTGGCGTAAACGGCGGCCAGGAGCACCAGCAACGCAACCACGGTCCAAAACAGGATCATGACGGAGGACCTCCTTCGTCGTCGCGCCCGAGCTCGGCTTCGGCCCGGGCCAGCTCCTCATCGCTGACGCCTTCGAGCTCCGCCGCCCGCCGCGAGGTGGCGCGCAGGTAGCTGTAGAGGCCGAAACCGAAGAGGCCCAGCCCGATCACCGGCGCCAGCCACACCACCAGCCCCAGGCCGCGCTTGGGGGGTTCGTAGAGGATCCACTCGGTGTAGCGGTCCACGAAGTACTGAATGATCTCGTCCTCGGTCTTGCCCTCGGCCAGCATCTCGGCGATCTGCCGCCGCATCTCCTCGGTGACCCCGGCGTTCGACTCGGCCGCGCTCTCGCCGCGGCACACCGGGCAGCGCAGCTTCTTGGCGATCTCGAAGACCTTGGGTGGCAGGTCGGGGGGCGGCTCGTTGCCCACCGTCTGCGCGCCCGCCAGCCCCAGCGCGAAGACCAGGATCCAAAGCCAGCGTCTCACGGCAGCACCTCACGAATCATGGACTCGAGCTTCTCGGCGCTGATCGTACCGGCGAAGCGCTCGAGCACCCGCCCCTCGACCGAGATGGCGAAGGTCTCGGGCACGCCGTACATGCCGTAGTCGATGCCCACCTTCCCCCGGGGATCGTAGACGTTGGGGAAGCTGATGCCGAACTGTTCGATGAACTTCTCGGCCGCGTCCAGCTCGTCCTGGGTGTTGACCCCGACGAAGAGCACCCGGTCCTTCCAGCGGCGCCAGGTGGCCTCGAGGATCGGCGCCTCTTCGTAGCAGGCGGGGTAGCACCAGCTGGCCCAGAAGTTGAGGATGATCGGCTTCTTGCCCAGGTAGTCGCTCAGGTTGAGCCGTTCGCCCCAGACCTCGCGCGAGCTGGGCAGCAGCTCCAGGTCGAACGTCGGCGCCGGCCGGCCCGCCAGCGCCGACGGCAGCTCGCTGCGTTCGTCCTTCGTCTGCATGCCCCACCAGAACAACGCCCCGATGGCCAGGGCGAGCAGCACTCCGAAAAAGGCTCTCACGCGCCCACCTCCCCGGCGGCGGCGCCCGCCCGCGCCGTGCGGCGGGCGGGCCAGAGGATCATTGCGGTACCGAGCGCCATGAGGACCGCCGCGACCCAAAGCCACAGCACCAGCGGCGTCACGACCAGCCGCAGCGTCACCCACTGCGCGTTCTCCTGGTCGAAGGCCTGCAGCACCAGGTAGTAGTCCTTGCCCAGGGTGTAGGCCACCGAGGGCGAGGCGAAGGGGGTGCGCGACGTGGGGTAGTAGTTCAGCCGCGGCTGGCGGAGACCCATGCCGCTGATCTCCACGTCGGCGATCACCGAGTAGCGGTGCGGGTCCTCGACGGCGCGCAGGGCGTGCACCGTGATGGTGCGGCCGGCCACCTGCCAGGCCTCACCGATCTGCAGCGTTTTCTGGACGTCCAGCCGGTAGCTCTGGCTGAACGCGATGGCCAGGGCCGTGAGCGCCACCGCGAAGTGCACGAGGTAGCCCCCGTACCGCCTGCGGGTCCAGGCCAGCGACCCCATGCCGGCGCGCACGCCCCCAAGGGCGCGCGACTTGCGCGCGAGCGGGCTGGCGACCAGCCACCCCAGGGCGACGAGGTTGAAGAGGAAGAGCCCGACGGTCAGGCTCACCCACAGGGTCCAGCCCACGGCGAGCCCCACGGCGGTGCCCAGCACCAGCGAAACCGCCATCCAGGCGATGACGCGCAGCGTCTCGGGGTCGGCCCTGCGCCAGGGCAGCAGCGGCCCGAGGGCCATGAGCACCAGCATGGCGTAGCCCAGGGGTACGAAGAGCTGGTTGAAGAACGGCGCCCCCACCGAGACCTTGGCCCCGCTCGTGGCTTCCACCAGCAGCGGGAAGAGGGTGCCGAGGATCACCACGAAGGCCATGACCACGAAGACGAGGGCGCCGAAGAGCAGCAGCCCCTCGCGGCTCCAGACGTTCACGCTGCCGACGTCGCGCACCTCGGAGGAAACGCGCCCCAGCAGGGAGAAGCCCACGGCGAGGATGACGAGCAGGAAGCCCAGGAAGATCGGGCCCACCGGGCCGCCGGCGAAGGCGTGCACCGACTCGATGACGCCGGAGCGGGTGAGGAAGGTGCCGAAGACGGTGCCGGCGAAGGCCAGGGTCACGAGCGCGAAGTTCCAGCTGCGAAACAGCCCCCGGCGCTCCTGCACCATCGCGGTGTGCACGAAGGCGGTGGCCAGCAGCCAGGGAATGAAGGAGGCGTTCTCCACCGGGTCCCACGCCCAGTAGCCGCCCCAGCCCAGCACCTCGTAGCTCCACCAGCCGCCGGCGAAGATGGCGGCGGTGAGGAAGCCCCAGGCGAAGATCAGCCACCACTTGGTTTCGCCGACCCAGGTCTGGTAGCGGCGGGTCACCATCGCGGCAATCGCGTAGGCGAAGGGCACCGAGAGGCCCACGAAGCCCAGGTACATCAGGATGGGGTGGACGGCCATCATCCAGTGGTTCTGCAGCAGCGGGTTGGGGCCGGGGCCGTCGGCGGGTGGGTTGGGTACCGGGGTGAAGGGGTTGATGACGAAGAGGACGTTGACGAGGAAGAAGAGCTGGATGACGAAGAGCGTGCCCAGAGCGACGGGGCTCGTCCAGTAGTCGCGCATTCTGCGCCCCGCAAGCCAGGTGTAGAGGGTCTGCAAGAGCGCCCAGAGCAGGATCGAACCCTCGAGCGCCGCCCAGAGGGTGGCGAACTTCACCCAGGTGGGGCTCGCGGAGGTGTGGTTGCGCGCGGTGTAGGCGATGGAGAAGTCGTCGCTGAGAAGCGCCCACTCGAGCGCGCCGAAGGCCACGAAGGTTCCCAGGAAGGCCAGCAGCGCGCTGCGGCGCGCCACCCGCACGTAGCGGGCGTCGCGCAGGAACCAGGAAAAGACGACGGCCACCAGGCCCGCGACGCTGAAGAAGACCGCCAGGACGAGCCCGATGTTGCCCAGAATGCTGGGGTTCACTTGGCCTCCTCGATCAGCTTGCGCACCTCTTCGGGGGTGTAGCCCCCCTCCGGCGGCGCCTGGTAGGTTTCGGAGTGCTTGATGAGCAGGTTATCGCCCTTGAACACCCTGCCGTCGAAGCGCCCCTCGACGACGACGCCCTGGTTGTCCTTGAAGAGCTCCGGCGGGGTACCCTCGTGCTGCACGGGGATGTCCACCACGCCGTCGGTGACGACGAAGTCGAGCTCGAGCGTCTGGGGATCGTAGCGGATCGTGCCCTCCTTGACCAGGCCGCCCAGGCGGATGCGCTTGCCCTCGTAGCGCGCCGGGTTCTCGGCGTACTCGCTGGGCAGCACGTAGTAGACCAGGCTGTTGCCCAGCCCTCCGAAGGCCAGGTAGGCGATCGCAGCCACGACGATCAGGAAGCCGATCAGGTACTTAGTCTTCACCGCCCACCTCCGAGTTCCGCCACAGCAGGTAGGCGGCGTAGCCGAAGAGCACCGCGTAGGTCGCGACGTAGACCGCGGTAACGTAGATGCCGAGGCTCGAGCTATTCATCCCACTCCTCCCGGGCCGCCGCGCGCGCGGCGATCTGACCCTTGATGCGCAGGAAGGCCAGGTAGAACAGGGTGATGGCCAGGAGGTTCACCAGCATGGCCACCACCATGGACCCGTCCATGTGGGTCTTGCGGTTGATGACGTCGAAGGTGGCCGTCTGGTGGATGCTGCGCCACCAGTAGACCGACATGTAGTTGATGGGAATGTTGACCACGCCCAGGATCGCCGCGGCAGCGGCCGCCTTGGCGCGGAACTCGGGGTCTTCGATCGCGTGCCGCAGCAGGAAGTACCCCACGTAGAACGCGGTCAGAATGGCGCTCGTCGTCAGCCGCGGCTCCCAGGTCCAGAACACCCCCCAGGTGGGCCGGGCCCACATCATGCCCCCGAACAGCGTCAGCAGCATGAAGAGCAGGCCGATCTCGGCGCTGGCGGCTGAGAGCCGGTCGTAGGCGGCGTCCTGCTTCCACAGGTAGAGGACGGCGTAGAGCATGGCCACGAAGAAGGCCAGGTAGGCCACCCAGGCCGCGCCGACGTGCACGTAGAGGATGCGGATGAGGTACCCCTGCTGCACGTCCGGGGGGGCTTTGAACGCCAGGTACTGCCCCACTGCGAAGACGACCAGCGCCAGGGCCAGCAACCCGCGCGAAGCAGAATCGAGGCTGGAAGTGTTCTCGGCGTGGTTCACGCGTACATTCTCCTTCCCCTTCAGGTGAAAACGGTGACGGCGCCCGACCTTTCTCGCGCCCCAACCTATCACACCGAGGATGAAGGGGTTTGCAGCAAAGGATGAGAACGCGACGGCACCAACCTGGATTGGGTATTTAGTAAATGAATATTTGTACTTAGTATATGCATTTACACCTTTCGTTCAGCACGGGCTTTTCCGCCGATTTTGCCCAGTACTTTTCGGGACAAATGACCTGCTCCAACTTTTATGATGTGGATTAGAAACCACAGCATGTCCGGACGAGGCCGGACGTGGAAAGGCAGGTGGAGGCATGAATCGACTGGTATGGACGGCCCTGGTGGCGCTCGCGGCGCTGGCCTGGGCGCAGGCACCCGAGAAGGTCAGCCCCGAGGTGGCGGCCCAGAAAGGGTGCCTCAGCTGCCACGAGGGGATCGAGGACATCGTGCCCGCAAAAAGCGGCATGATGGCCCAGATCAAGGCCTTCGGGGCGATGGCCGGGGATCCGGCGGGCTGCGTGGTCTGCCACGGCGGCAACCCCCAGGGGCTGACGGCCGAGGAGGCCCACGCCGGCGCCCCCGAGGCGCTCGCAGCGCGCGGGCCCAAGACCTTCTACCCCGACCCGGGCTCCATCTGGATCGCCGACCGCACCTGCGGGCAGTGCCACCCGGGCTACGACTACCGCCTCAACCTGGCGCTGATGCAGACCGAGGCCGGCAAGATCCAGGGCAACCTGCACACCTGGGGCTTCCCCGAGACCTGGGACGGCAAGACGCCCTACGGCAACTACGACGTCAAGGACACCGACGGGCCGGTGCCGCAGGTGGGGACCGAGGCCTACAAGAAGTACATGACCCAGCTGATCGAGATGTACCCCCAGGCCTTCCCCCGCGAGTTGAAGCAGCTCCCCGAGGCCAGCCCCGAAGAGGTGCAGGCCGACCCCAAGCTGGCGGCGCTCACCTACCAGCGCCACGACTGCCAGCGCTGCCACGTGGGCGTCAACGGCCGTGAGAAGCGGGGCGACTACCGCGGCATGGGCTGCTCGTCGTGCCACATCCTCTACGGCGACGAGGGCTTCTACGAAGGGAACGACCCCGCGATCAAGAAGGACGAGCGGGGCCACCCGCTCAAGCACCGCATCGTGGCCACCCGCGAGATCGGCGGGATCCACGAGGGCGCGAGCGGCGGCATCCCCACCGCGACCTGCAACTCCTGCCACAACCGCGGCAAGCGCATCGGGGTAACCTTCCAGGGGCTGATGGAGTTCCCCTACGGCACGCCCTTCAACGCCAAGGGCGGCAAACAGCCCAAGCTGCACACCAAGAAGTACCTCTTCATCGCCGACGACGTGCACCACCGCGGCCAGCCCGGCAAGGGCGGCATGCTCTGCCAGGACTGCCACACCACGATCGACATGCACGGCGACGGTAACATCTTCGCCACCACGCTGGCCCAGGTGGAGATCGAGTGCGAGGACTGCCACGGCACCCCCGAGAAGTTCCCCTGGGAGCTGCCGCTGGGCCAGGGCGAGGAGTTCGGACGCGACATCGGCAACGCCCCGCGCGGCCTCGCCGACGCGCCGCTCCCCGAGACCGCGGCCTTCGCCACCCTCTACCCCAAAGAGGACGGCTACCTGCTCACCGCCCGCGGCAACCCCTTCGGTAACGTCGTCAAGAAGGGCGACAAGGTGATCGTGCACTCGGCCTCGGGCTCCGACTTCGAGGTGCCGGTGCTCAAGGCCATCAACCAGGCCGACGCCTGGGTCTCCCAGGACGCCAAGGTGGCCATGGTCTCGGTGGCCAAGCACGCCGAGAACCTGGAGTGCTACGCCTGCCACGCCTCCTGGGTGCCCCAATGCTACGGCTGCCACGTCAAGGTGGACTACTCCGGCGGCGCCAGCGGCACCGACTGGATCAAGTCGGGCAGCGTCGTGGACGAGCACGGCATGACCGCCGAGTCGGCGATCGGCTCGAGCGGCATCAAGTCGCCGGGTAAGATCTCCGAGTCGCGCTCCTACCTGCGCTGGGAAGACCCGGTCCTGGGCATCAACGGCGAGGGCCGCGTAACCCCGCTCATGCCCGGCTGCCAGGTGGTCTACACCGTCATCGACACCGAGGGCAAGACGATCGCCCACAACGTGATCGCCCGCTCGCCCGACGAGGCGGCCCAGCTGGGTCAGGATCTGGTTCCCCTCGCCATCGACATGGCGCCGGCGCAGCCGCACTCGGCCCTGCCCGAAGCCCGTCGCTGCGAAAGCTGCCACGACAACCCCAAGGCGCTCGGGTACGGCATCGACGGCGGCATCTACCAGAACCGCTACGCCGAGGACATCATCACCGACCTGACCGACCCGCGCACCGGCGAACCGCTGGCCAGCAACTACCAGGTGCAGATCCCGGCCATCCCCGACCTGACCTTCGACTGGTCGCGGATCGTCGACCCCAAGACCGGCGAGCAGGTCGCCACCGTGGGCACCCACTGGCCGCTCTCGCGCTCGCTCCCCGCGGAGATGCGCGAGAACATGAACCGCAGCGGCCTCTGCATGGGCTGCCACAAGGAGATGACCAACGAGAAGGTCTGGAACGTGGTCAGCACGCCCGGAACCCTCAGCAACGCCGAGCACCTCGACCTGATGCACAAGATGCTGCTCAAGTACTACGAGGATGCCAAGAAGGGTCAGTAATCCCGTGGCTTTGCCGCGCGTGGGCTGGAGATCGACTCCAGCCCACGCCTCATCTTCACGCGTTAAATTGTGCACCAGGAGACGAATCATGCCCAGGCACCTTTCCGCGCTCCTCTTTATGCTCGCCCTCGCGCCGCTGGTCGGCGGCTGCAAGCCGACGAAGGCCGAGCAGGCGGCCGCGCCTCCGCCCACCGCAGCCGCGCCGGCCGCCGCCCCGACGGCCCCGCCGACGCTGCCGCCCGGCGCCAAGGCCGGACCCCTCGACCTCTCGAAGATCGGGCCCCACGACGAGGCCTACGCCCACGAAAGCCTGGACCCCGACGCCTGGGCGGGCGTGGCGCTGATGTACCAGTCCAAGGGTCAGTTCGGCGAGGCGCTGAGCACGCTCGACCAGGCGATCGCCCGCTACCCTGAAAACGCCCACCTCTACGCGGTCCGGGGGGCGCTGTGGCTGCAGCTCGAGGAGTACGCCAAGGCGCTGGCCGACCTGGAGCGCTCCCTCGACCTCGCCGAAGACCCCGGGGTCCGGGTGAACTACGCCGAGGCGCTGCGCCGCTTCGACCGCAAGTCCGACGCGCTGGCCAGCCTGGACCGGGCGCTCGAGACGAACCCCGACTACCTGCCGGCGCTCTTCAACCGTGGGGTGCTGCGCTTCGAGCTGGGCGACGAGGAAGGGGCCCTGGCCGACTTCGACCGCGCCATCGCCATCGACCCCACCGCCGCCGCCCCTTACTTCAACCGCGCCGCGGTGCGCTGGGCGCTGGGCGAGAAGGAAGCGGCCATCGCCGACCTGGACGCCTTCATCGAGCGTGCCCCGGTGGGCGCGTGGAAGGATACCGCGCGCGACCTGCGCGCCTCGTGGCAGGCGCAACGGGAGGCGGGGCCGTGAGACGGCCCCTCGCCCTCGCCCTCCTCGCCCTCGCCTGGCTGGGCGGGGCGCTGGCCGCTGCTCCCGCAGCCCAGGATTTCGCCGAGCTGCTCGACGAGGCCGGCATGGTCTACCAGCTGCCCCCGGGCTACGCCCCCGCCCCCGTCGAGTTCAACCCGGTCCTCCCCTACCAGCACCGGGTCGTCTCGGACGACGGCCAGGTGGAGATCCGCTACGTCGTTCTCCCGCTCGACCGCGTCGAGATCGACTACGACGACCCGCACGCGTCCGCACCCGAACCGGACCACCTCTTCACCCTGCTCTTCCCCGGCATCCTCACCGAGATCTCCGGCTGGGGGCGCTACAAGTCCCGGGAATACCCCGAGGACGAGGCGCTGCGGCTCTTCCGGGCCGACTGGGCGGCGGTGGCGGTGCTCGAGGTAACCCCCGAGTACAGCCCTGAACGCCGCCAGGCGCTGGTGGTGGCGCTGCACCGCAACGGCCACGCCGACGCCTACCAGATCTTCCTGGGCAACGACGTCAAGCGGCTCGGCGAGGAGGCCAAGCGGGTGCAGGCGGCGCTGCGTTTCCGGGAATGACGCGCCGGCGCACGCCCGGGCGCCGCCTCCCGGCGGCGCCTTTCGTGTTCAGCCCTCGATGACCCCGGGGAAGAGCAGCACGCAGAGCGTCAGGTAGACGACGTCGAAGACGCCGAGGAGCTTCCACCAGCTCACGATCTCGGCGAACTCGGCCCCGAAGGCGATCCCCAGCGTGGCCTTGACCGCCGCAAGCACCACCGGCAGGATCATGGGAAAAACGAGCAGGTAGAGCAGCACGTCGCGGGCCCGCAGGCGCACGGTCAGACCGGCGTAGAAGGCGGCGATGACGGTGTAGCCGGTGCCGCCGAGGACCAAGGTGACGAAGAGCTGGGGCCAGGCCGCGAGCGGCAGGTAGAACCAGGCGGCGACGAGCACCAGCAGGAACGCCCCCATCACGATCATCAGGAGCCAGAGGAAGAGCAGCTTGCCCACGTAGATCCACTCGCGGCTGCCGGGGGTGAGCAGCAGGTCGTCGAGGGTTTCGTTCTCCACCTCCAGCGCCCAGGCGCGGCTCGCCAGCATGCTGCCGGCGAAGGCCAGGGCGACCCAGAGCACCCCCGGGCCCGCCCGGCGCAGGTTAGCCTCGTCGGGGCCGAAGGCGATGCCCATGATGAAGAGCACGACGGCGATGAACGAAAAGGCCGAGAGCAACCCCGCCCGCCCGCGCCACTCCAGGCGCAGGTCGCGCAGCGCCAGCACCAGCGCCCTCACGCCTGCGCCCCCATCGCGAAGCTGCGGGTCGCCACCTCGGCGGCGAAGCCGTGGTCGTGGGTCGCCAGCACCACCGCGCCCTCGCGGGCGACCTCGCCGATGACGCGCACCAGCTCCTCGCGCCCCCCGGCGTCGAGCGCCGTTTCCGGCTCGTCCAGCAGCAGCAGCTGCGGCCGCGCCAGCAGGGTGCGCGCCAGCGCCAAGCGCTTGCGCATCCCGCTCGAGTACGCCGCCACCGCGCGGCCCTCCGGCAGCCCCACCCGCGCCATCGCCTCGAGCGCCTCTGCGCGCGCGATGGGCCGGCCCGCCAGCGCCAGGGACTGCTCCAGGTTCTCCTCGCCGCTCAGGTGCCGGTAGAAGGCCGGCGGGTTGGCCACCAGCGCGATGCGGCCGCGCTCGGCCTCGAGCGCCCGCGCCGGCTTCCCGAAAAGCCGCACCGTGCCCCGCTGGGGACGGATCAGCGTGGCGATCACCCGCAGCAGCGTGGTCTTGCCCACGCCGTTGGGCCCCAGCAGCGCGACCACCTCGCCGCGCTCGACCGCCAGCGAAAGGTCACGGAGCACCCACTGACGGCCGAACCGTTTCCAGACGTTCTGGACCTCGACGAAGGGATCCGCCACCGTTCGCTACAGCCTTTCGAACAGCCACTCGGGCGTGAAGCGGATGAAGAAGTTGTTGAGCCGCTGAAAGGCGTCGGTGATCATCAGGAAACCGACGAAGATCAGGATGGCCCCGGCCACCCGCTCGACCCAGAGCGAGATTCGGCCGCTCTTGCGGATGATCACGGCCACGCGGTCGGCGAAGAGGGCGACGAGGAAGAAGGGAACGGCCAGGCCGAGCACGTAGGCCACCAGGTAGACCAGACCCCCGAACCCCTCCATGGCGGTCAGCGTGAGGATGCCGCCGAGGATGGGGCCGATGCAGGGCAGCCAGGCCGTGGCCAGCGCCGCACCCATCAGGAAGGCGCCCCAGGGCCGGGAGGTGTCCCCGGTGTAGCTGACGCCGCGCATCTGCGCCAGGAAGGGGAGCTTGAGGCCCAGCATGTACAGCCCGAAGAGGATGAGCAGGACGCCGCCCACCTTGGCCAGCACCGGCTTGTAGTCCTGCAGCAGGCTGCCGAGGACGGTGAAGGGCAGCCCCAGCAGGATGAAGATGATGCCGAACCCCAGGATGAAGAAGAGCGCGTTCTTCACCGGGCGGCCCTGGTCGCCGCCGAGGTAGGCCAGGTAGGTGGGAACCAGGGGCAGCACGCACGGCGAGAGAAACGACAGCATACCCGCGAGGAAGGCCGCGGCGATCGAGAGCTCCATGAGCCTATTCTTTCACTCTTTGATGAGGAAGGCCAACCGGTTTGGGGCGGGAGGAAAGGGGGAGGCGGTGAGGGCGGCGGCGACGGGAACCGCGCGAAGCGCCTCCTGGGCCGCGGCGTCCATAGCGCGCCGCGCTCACTCGCTGAACGCGTCGACCGCGCCGTAGAAGGCCCGGAAGAAGGCTTCGGGCTCGTCGATCCAGGGGTAGTGGCCGGCGCGGGGAATCAGCTCCAGCCGCGCCCCGGTCAGGTCGGCAAGGCGTTCGGTCTGGTGCGGGTGGCTGGTGCCGTCGCGCTCGCCGGCGATCACCACGACCTCCAGCGGGTACTCGAGCAGGTGGCCGCTGTAGTCCAGCTCCCAGAGGCCGTTGGTGCGGAACGCCGCCTCCACGCCCTCGCTGCCGGCGAGCGGCAGCCCCTCGACGATCCACTCCAGGTGGGCGCGGCCGTGCTCGGAGGGGAAGCTGAGCCGGTCGAAGAGCGGCTTGGGACCGACGGCGGAAAAGGCCTCCTCCACGGCCTGGGTGGGGTCCGCAGGAGGTTCGCCGCCGCCGAAGGCCGCGCGCCAGAGCGCACGCGCCAGCTCGGGGAAATGAATCCAGGGCCCGAGGGTCACCACCCCGCGGACCAGCTCGGGATAGCGGCGGCCGTACTCGAGCGCCGCGAGCGCCCCGAAGCCGTGGCCCACGGGAATCCAACGGTCCACGGCCAGCCAGCTGCGCACCGCCTCCAGGTCGTCGACCAGGGCGTCGACGGTGAAGTAGCGGGGCTCGAGCGGCAACTCGGGGCTGCGCCCGCCGCCGCGCTGGTCTAGGTAGACGACCCGGTAGTCGGCTAGCTCCTCCTCCCAGGCGGCGCGGTAGGGGTAGCTGGACCCGCCCGGTCCGCCGTGAAGCACGACGAGGACCGGCGCGTCCTCCGGTCCGGTGTCCTCGACGTAGATCTCGGCCTCGTGCGTCGGTACGATGACGATCTCCTCACGCATCGCGGCATCCCTCCTCGACGAGCTCGAACGTCCAGGCGCGCACCTCCGCGAGTTGCGTACCCGCCTCGATCACCTCAGGACGCACCGCCTCCAGCACCAGCAGGTAGCGGTCGTCGGAAGCGAGCAACCGGTAGGGGTGGGGCTGCTCCGCGGCGAAGGCCCGGAGGGCCTCGGCCGATTTGGACTCCAGAAACAAGACCTTCATTTGATAAACGCCCCGGGGGACGGACCCCCGGGGCGGATCGGGCTAGCCTTCGGCCCCGGCCTCGGCGCCGGCGCCGGGCAGCACCTGGGTGGTGACCACCTCTTCGGCGGCCTTGCGGGCCTCCTTGAGGCGCTCGAGGGTGCGCTCGTCGACCACCTGGGTGCGGCGCACGAAGTCGGTGCCGGTGCCTGCGGGAATCAGCTTGCCGAGGATGACGTTCTCCTTGAGGCCGATGAGCTCGTCCTTCTTGCCCCAGATCGCCGCCTCGGTGAGCACGTGGGTGGTGTGCTGGAAACTGGCCGCGGAGAGCCAGGAGCGGGTGTTGAGCGCGCTCTTGGTCACGCCCATGAGAAGCGGCTTCCAGCTCGCGGGCATCTTGCCCTCCTCCATCAGCGCCTCGTTGACGCGCTCCACCTCCCAGCGCTCGAGCACCTGCCCTTCGAGCAGCTTGGATTCGCCGGGGTCGGTGACCTCGACGTACTTGAGCATCTGGCGCACGATCACCTCGATGTGCTTGTCGTGCACCTTCACGCCCTGGGCGCGGTAGACGCGCTGGATCTCGCTCACCAGGTAGCGCTGCACCGCTTCGGGGCCCTGGGCCTCGAGCAGCTGGTGCGGGTCCACCGCGCCGCGGGTGAGCGGGGTGCCGGCGGTGACGCGGTCGCCCGTACGCACGGTGAGGCGGGCGCCTTTGTCGACCTTGTATTCCTTCTTGAATTCGCCGCTGACCACGCGCACCAGCAGCTTGTCTTCGGTCTCCTCGACCTCGACCTCGCCGTCGATCTCGGCGATGATCGCCTTGACCTTGGGCCGGCGCGCCTCGAAGAGCTCGATCACGCGCGGCAGACCCAGGGTGATGTCGGAGCCGGTGGCCACGCCGCCGGTGTGGAAGGTGCGCATCGTCAGCTGGGTGCCCGGCTCGCCGATCGACTCGGCCGCGACCACGCCCACGGTCTCGCCGATCGAGACCGGCTGGGCCATGGAGAGGTCGTAGCCGTAGCACTTGCGGCAGACGCCGTACTCGGTGCGGCAGGTGAGCGGGCTGTAGACGGGGACGGTCTCGAGCTCGCCCGCTCGCGCCGCGGCGACGAGGACGTCCACGTCTTCGCGGCTGAGCATCTGCCCTTCGCGGAAGCTGCGGCCGCCGGCCTCGAAGTCACGGGCGACGGTGCGGCCGTAGAGGGTCTGCTCGATCTCGCCCTCGCGGCGCAGGCTGCGCTCGCCGGTGGCCGAGGTCTGGAAGAGGGGCACCTCCATGAAGTCGGTGGTGCCGCAGTCCTCCTCGCGCACCACGATCTCGTGGGCCACGTCCACCAACTTGCGGGTCAGGTAGCCCGAGTCGGCGGTGCGCAGCGCGGTGTCGGCCCCGCCCTTACGGGCGCCGTGGGTGGAGATGAAGTACTCGAGCACGGTCAGCCCCTCGCGGAAGTTGGCCCGCACCGGGACCTCCATGATCTCGCCGGAGGGCTTGGCCATGAGACCGCGCATTCCGCCGAGCTGGCGGATCTGGGTGCGGTTACCGCGGGCGCCCGACTGGGCCATCACGTAGAGCGGGTTGAAGGGGTAGCGCTCCTCGAAGTTCTTGAAGAGCGCTTCCGTCACCTTCTCGGTCACGTCGGCCCAGAGCTTGATGATCTGACGGCGGCGCTCCTCGTCGGTGAGCAGGCCCTGCTTGTAGGCGTGCTCGATTTTGTCGAGGGCCTCGTCGGCCTCGCGCAGGTACTGCTGCTTCTCGGGCGGGATGATCACGTCGTCGATGCCGATCGTGATCCCCGAGGAGGTGGAGAAGTGGAAGCCCTCGGCCTTGAGCACGTCGAGCAGGCGGGCGGTCTTCTCGATGCCGAGGAGCAGGAAGGAGCGGTAGACGAGGTCGCGCAGCGAGTTCTTCTCCTGCGCCACGTCGTAGTTGAGCAGCTCCTGGGGCACCTCGGCCTCGGGGTCGCCGTCCTTGATGGCCTCGATGACCATGCGCACGAAGAGGGCGCGGCCGGGGCTGGTAACGCGAACCTGACCGTTGACGCGGATGCTGACCACGTCCTGCAGGTCGATCAGGCCCTGGTCCACGGCGACGATGGCCTCGTCGACGCTGGCGAAGACGAACTTGTAGCGGCCGACGGTGGTCTCCTCGCCGGCAATCTTGATGGGGGCATTCAGCGCGATCTCGCCCTTGTCGTAGGCCTCGATGGCCTCGACCGGGGTGGCGAACTCGCGGCCCGCGCCCTTCTTCTCCCGGCGCAGCTGGGTGATGTAGTAAAGCCCCAGGATGATGTCGCGGCTGGGCTTGGCGATCGGCTCGCCCGAGGCGGGGCTGAGGAGGTTGTGGGCGCTGAGCATCTGCACCCGCGCCTCGGCCTGGGCGTAACTGGAAAGCGGCACGTGCACGGCCATCTGGTCGCCGTCAAAGTCGGCGTTGAAGGCCTCGCAGACGAGCGGGTGCAGCTGGATCGACTGACCCTCGACGAGCACCGGCTGGAAGGCCTGGATGCCGAGGCGGTGCAGCGTGGGGGCGCGGTTGAGGAGGACCACCTTGCCGTGGATCACCTCTTCCAGCGCGTCCCAGACCTCGTCCTTGATGTCGCGGTGGCGTTCCAGCATCCGCCGCGCCTGCTTGATGTTGGCGGCGATGCCCTTCTCCTCCATGCGGCGCAGCAGGAAGGGCTTGAAGAGCTCGAGCGCCATCCGCTTGGGCAGACCCGTCTGGTGCAGCTTCAGCTGCGGCCCCACGACGATCACCGAGCGGCCCGAGTAGTCCACCCGCTTGCCCAGCAGGTTCTGGCGGAAACGCCCCTGCTTGCCCGAGAGGATGTCGGTCAGCGAGCGCAACGCCCGGTCGGAGCCGGGGTTGGTGACGGGGCTGCCGCGGCGGCCGTTGTCGATGAGGGCGTCCACGGCCTCCTGGAGCATCCGCTTCTCGTTGCGGATGATCATCTCCGGCGCCCCCTGGCTCATCAGCTTCTTGAGGCGGTTGTTGCGGTTGATGAGGCGGCGGTAGAGGTCGTTGAGGTCGCTGGTGGCGAAGCGGCCGCCGTCGACCTGCACCATCGGGCGCAGGTCGGGCGGCAGCACCGGCACCGCCTCGAGCACCATCCACTCGGGCCGGTTGCCCGAGGCCTTGAAGGCGCGCACGATCTCCAGGCGCTTGCGGGCGCGGCTGCGCTTGTGGCGGCTGGGGCCCAGCATCTCCTCTTCCAGCTCGGCCTCGAGCTGGTCCAGGTCGAGCTCGGAAAGCAGCACCTGCACGGCCTCGGCCCCCATGCGCGCGTCGATGTCGTAGCTCTCGATGACGCGCACCACCTGGCGCACCAGGTCCACCTCGACGCGGCCGTAGATCTCGCTCGTCACCTTGCCGCCGTCGGCGAGCACGTCGCCCGGGGCGATGCGGTCGCCGGTGGTCACCTCCACGTCGTCCTCGAAGGGGTAGAGGCGGGCCTTCATCACCACGATCGAGGCCGGCTCGTGCAGGTGCACGATGCCGTCGGCCTCGGCGTGGACCTCCTCCTCGGGGTCGATGGCGCCCACCAGCTTGTCGCCCTTGAGCACCTCGGCGCCCTCGCCCACGAGGACGTGCATGTGGGGCTCGAGCCGGTAGTCCTGCACCCGGGCCCACTCGACGGTCATCGAAAGGAAGACGCGGTCGCCCTCCTCCTCGGCCTCCAGCTCGGTCACCTTGACCCCGCGGGGCAGGCGCACCGCGCCCGGCTCAGCCGCGGCGACGGGGTCGCCGGCGTTCACCAGCTCGCCGTGGCCCACCTTGAGGGCGAAGCCCACGGGCACCAGGTAGACGGCCACCACCTCGTCGCTCTCGGGGTCGCGCAGGCGCACCAGCGCCCCCTCGTCCCACTCGAGCACCTCGGCCACCCCCGCGGCTTCGCTCTCGAAGACGAAGGGATCGCTCAGTTCGGCGATGGGCTCGCCCGCGTCGTAGCGCTCGGCCTCGATCCAGGCCTCCTTCGGCAGCACCAGGTGGGCGCGCTCGCGCTCGAGGTACTCCACCGAGATGCGGCGGGGGAAGCGGAAGAGCGCCACCCCGTCCATCTTGCTGACCACGCCCGGGGCCAGCTCCTGGCCCTTGGTCACGTAGTCGCCGTCCTTGATCAGGGCGTCGGTGCCCAGGGGGATGGCGTAGGTCTCCTGGCGGCCGAACTTGAGCTCGCGGTACTGCTCGTCGCTGAGCAGCTCCCCGCGCTTGATGGGCACGCCCTCGAGCATCGCCCCGCCGGGGTCGATGACGATGTACTTGGCGAAGTAGAGCACCTGCTCCAGCTCGCCCGCGGTCAGGTCGAGCAGGGTGCCGATCTTGCTGGGCACGTCCTTGACGTACCAGATGTGGGCCGCCGGGGTCGCCAGCTCGATGTGGCCCATGCGGTAGCGGCGCACGATCGACTTGGTCACCTCGACGCCGCAGCGTTCGCAGACCTTGCCCTCGAAGCGCTGGCGCTTGTACTTGCCGCAGGCGCACTCGTAGTCCTTGACCGGACCGAAGATGCGCTCGTCGAAGAGGCCGTCGCGCTCGGGCTTGAGCGTGCGGTAGTTGATCGTCTCCGGCTTCTCGACCTCGCCGTACGACCAGGCGTGGATCTTCTCCGGGCTGGCCAGGGCGATCCGTACTTTCTTGAGTTCTCTCTTCATCAGCCCTCCCCTAGCGGCGCGAGGCCAATCCTTCAAAGATGTCGATGACCCGCTCGTTCTCGTCGAGCGTCTCCACGTCCAGGCCCAGGGCCTGCAGCTCCTTGACGAGCACCCGGAACGACTCGGGCACGCTCGGCGTGGGCACGTCCTGGCCCTTGACGATCGCCTCGTAGGCGGCGTTGCGGCCCTCGATGTCGTCGGACTTCAGCGTCAGCATCTCCTGCAGGGTGAAGGCGGCGCCGTAGGCCTCCAGCGCCCAGACCTCCATCTCGCCGAAGCGTTGGCCGCCGAACTGCGCCTTGCCGCCCAGCGGCTGCTGGGTGATGAGCGAGTAGGGGCCGGTGGAGCGGGCGTGCATCTTGTCCTCGACCATGTGGTAGAGCTTCATGATGTACTGGATCCCGATCACGATCGGGCCCTCGATGGGCTCGCCGGTGCGGCCGTCGTAGAGAACCGCCTTGCCCTGCTTGAACAGCGCCTTCAGCTGTTCGCGCGGCTCCAGCTCTTCGGGCACCACGCCCATCTTGGCGGCGCGCGCCATCACCTCCAGCTCGCGCCGGTCCAACCCTACGCCGTGCTTCTCGCGCTCGGCCCAGCGAAGTTCGAAGGCTTGGTCGAGGAGCTCCTTGATCTCCTCCTCGCTGGCGCCGTCGAAGACCGGGGTGATGAACTCCATCCCCAGCTCGTAGGCCGCCAGGCCCAGGTGGATCTCCAGGATCTGTCCCAGGTTCATGCGGCTGGGCACGCCCAGGGGGTTGAGCACGATGTCCACCGGGGTGCCGTCGGGCAGGTGGGGCATGTCCTCGGGGGGCAGGATCTTGGAGACCACGCCCTTGTTCCCGTGGCGGTTGGCCAGCTTGTCGCCCACCTGCAGCTTGCGCTTCTGCGCCACGTAGACGCGCACCACCTCGCGCACGCCCGGCTTGAGCTCCACCCCCGGGTCGCCGCGGCGCAGCCGCAGGGTGCGCACCACGATGCCGCCCTCGCCGGGAGGCACGCGCAGGCTGGTGTCCTTGACGTCGCGCGCCTTCTCGCCGAAGATCGAGCGCAGCAGCCGCTCTTCGGGGCTGGGCTCGGTCTCGCCCTTGAAGCTGGTACGGCCTACCAGGATGTCGCCCGCCTTCACCTCGGCGCCCACGCGCACGATGCCGTCCTCGTCGAGATCGCGCAGCGCCGCCTCGCCCAGGTTGGGGATGTCGCGGGTGATCTTCTCGGGGCCCAGCTTGGTGTCGCGCGCCTCGATCCCGTAGCGCTCGATATGGATCGAGGTGTAGTGGTCGCGGCGCAGCAGGTTCTCGCTGATGATGATGGCGTCTTCGAAGTTGTAGCCGTCGAAGGGCATGATGGCCACGAGCACGTTCTGCCCCAGGGCCAACCGGCCGTGGTCGGCGGCGGGCCCGTCGGCCAGCAGGTCGCCCTTCTTGATCTTGTCGCCCACGCTCACGCGCGGCCGCTGGTCGATCGTCGTGCCCTGGTTCGAGCGCACGAAGCGGCGCAGCTTGTACTCGCGCAGGTTCTTGTTCTTCTGCTCGATGACGACGCGCTCGCCGTCCACGTACTTGACCACGCCGTCGACGTCGGAGTAGACGCTGGTGAGCGAGTCGCGGATCACCCGGTCCTCGATCCCGGTGCCCACCGCCGGCGCCTCGGCCCGGATCACCGGGACCGCCTGGGCCTGCATGTTGGAACCCATCAGCGCGCGGTTGGCGTCGTCGTGCTCGAGGAAGGGGATCAGGTTGGTGTTGACCGAAAAGACCTGCTTCGGGCTCACGTCCATGAACTCGACCTCGGACGCGTCCACGATCTCGGGCTCACCCCTGCGGCGGGCGACGACCCGGTCGGTGGCGATGCGGCCGTCCTCGTCGACCGGGGTGTTGGCCTGGGCGATGGTGTACTTGTCCTCCTCGGTCGCGGTCATGTAGACCACGTCCTTGGGGTTCATGCTGACCACGCCCTTCTTGACCTTGCGGTAGGGGGTCATCACGAAGCCCAGGTCGTTGATCAGCCCGTAGGCCGCCAGCGAGTTGATGAGGCCGATGTTCGCGCCTTCTGGCGTCTCGATCGGGCAGATGCGGCCGTAGTGGGTGCGGTGCACGTCGCGCACGTCGAAGCCGGCGCGCTCGCGGGTGAGGCCGCCGGGGCCGAGCGCCGAGATACGGCGCTTGTGGCGCATCTCGTCGAGGGGGTTGGTCTGCCCCTTGAACTGCGAGAGCTGGCTGCGCCCGAAGAACTCGCGGATGGCCGCGGCCAGCGGGCGGTTGTTGATCAGCTTGGCCGGCGTGGCCGCCTCGGGGTTGCCCATGATCATGCGCTCGCGCACCCCGCGGGCCATGCGCCCCAGGCCGATGCGGAACTGGTCGGCGAGCAGCTCGCCCACGGTGCGGATGCGGCGGTTGCCGAGGTGGTCAATGTCGTCGGCCTCGTAACCCTCCTCGCCGCTGGAGAGCGCGAGCAGGTACTTGATCGTCGCCAGCAGGGCGTAGTCCTTGAACTCTCCGTCCTCGAAGCCGAGGATGGTGCGGCTGGGCAGCTTGATGCCCAGCTTCTCCTCCACCTTGTAGCGGCCCGGCTCGCCCAGGTCGTAGCGGCGCGGATCGGCGAGCAGCGAGACCAGGTAGGAGGTCGCCTTGTCCTTCTTCGGGGGGTCGCCCGGGCGCAGGATGGTGAAGAGCCGCAAAAGCGCCTCGGACGGGCTCATTTCCAAAATCGACTCGTCCAAAACCCCCGTCAGCAGCTCCGGGAAGGCGCCGAGCTCCTTCTTGAGGCTCACGGCGTCGTGCCCCAGGACCCGGAGCAGCAGGATGACGGGGAACTTTCTCTTGTTGACGCGCATCAGCAGCGCGCCCGAGGAGTCGAACTCGAGGTCGATCCAGGGGCCGCGCTTGGGCAGCGGGATGACGGCAGCGACGAAGCGGTCGGCGCGGTTCGGGTCCGGAGTGAAGTAGACGCCCGGGGAGCGGTGGATCTGGCTGACGATGACGCGGTCGGCCCCGTTGATGATGAAGGAGCCGTCGTCGGTCATCAGCGGCAGGTCGCCGAGGAAGACCTCGTCCTCCTTGATGAGGCCGGAGTCGCGGTGGATCAGCTGCAGGCGGGCGTAGAGCGGCGCCTGGTACGTGAGGTCCTTTTCACGGCAGTCGTCGGGGCCGAACTTGGGTTCGCCCAGGCGGTACTCGAGAAAGTCGAGCACCAGACCGCCGCGCCCCTTCTCGCTCTCCTCGACCGGGAAGACCTCCTTGAAGGCGGCCTGCAGGCCGAAGTTTTCCCGCTTGCTCGGGGCCACTTCCAGCTGCAGGGCCTTGCGGAAGGAGTCCACCTGAATCTGGGTCAGCGGGGGGAGGGGAATGACTTCTTTGATGCTGCCGAACCGCTTTGTTTTCCTCATGCGCTCACCTCTGGCAGGGCCACAGCGCCCTCCCGTCGCCCGCACCCGCGGGTGCAGGGGCGAAAAGGCCGAATCGTGCTCGCTTGCTGGGCATCCGCTGCTGTCTTCATCTTACACGGAAGGGTGGGGAGCCCCGGACCCGGGCGCTGGCCCGGATCCGGCGTTCCCCTTAGTCGCACACCCGGTGGGACGGCTACCGGCGTAGGCGCGCCGCCAGCCGAGGCACGCTACTTCAGTTCGACGACGGCGCCGACTTCCTCGAGCTTCTTCTTGAGCTCCTCGGCCTCTTCCTTGGAGACGCCTTCCTTGATGGCGCCGCCCTTTTCCACCAGCTCCTTGGCCTCCTTGAGGCCCAGGCCGGTGATCGCGCGGACCTCCTTGATGACCTTGAGCTTCTGGCCGCCGGCTTCCTTGAGGACCACGTCGAACTCGGTCTTCTCCTCGGCCGCGCCGCCCTCGGCACCGCCGGCGGCGGCCACCGCGGCCACGGCCACGGGGGCGGCCGCTTCCACGCCCCACTCGTCCTTGATGCGGTCGATCAGCTGCTTGAGCTCGAGCACCGTCGCGCCGTTCAACTGCTCCATGATCGCGTCTACGTCCAAAGCCATCTTCATTCCTCCTTTAACGTGCGGCTACGCCGCTTCTTGTTTGCTTACGTACGCGTCCAGCAGGCCCACGAACTCGCGCTGCGCGCCCTCGAGCACGCCCACGAGCTCCGACATCGGCGCCTGCAGCACGCCCACCAGTTCCGCCCGCAGCTCGTCGAGCGTCGGCAGCTCGGCGATGGCCTTGACTTCCTCGGGCGCCAGCTTCTGGCCCTGCAGGAAGCCCGCCTTGATCTGCGGGATCTCCCCCGCGTTCTCCTTGGCGAACTGCACCAGGGCCTTGGCCACGGCCACCGGCTCGTCGTAGATCACCACCGCGCTGGGTCCCTTGAGCACCTCGTCCACCTCGGGCAGCTCTAGGTCGCGGATGGCGATCCGGATCAGGGTGTTCTTGGCCACGAAGATGCGGCCGCCGGCCTGGGTGACCTGGCGCCGCAGCTGGAACTCTTCGTTGGCGTCGAGACCCTGGTAGTTCACCAGGAAGAACGAGCCGTTCGTCTGCTGGAGCATCTCCTTGAGGTGTCCCAGCAGCTGCACGTTGCGTTCACTCGGCACGTTCTCCTCCTGCCTGTCAGGGGTGGGGGTCCCCCGAACCGGTTGCTTCGAAACGCTCCCCCTCGCGCCTCGGCGGGATGTTTAAGGCCTGATGCCCCCCGCGGTCTTCAGCGTCCTGCCATGGCGCGGACGAGTCCGCACCGGGGTGCCGAATAGCGAGTGTATACCCGAGCGGCCATTGGGAAAAGAGGTCTGGGTCACAATTGCCGCAGCCGCTCAGCTGTGGGGGTCCACCTTGATCGAGGGACCCATGGTGGTCGTCAGGTAGACGCTCTTCAGGTAGGTGCCCTTGGCCCCTTCGGGCTTGGCCTGCTCGACGGCCTTGATGAAGGCGCGCACGTTGTCGGCGATCTTTTCGGGCTCGAAGCTGGCCTTGCCCACGGGCGCGTGCACCACGCCGGTCTTGTCGTTGCGGAACTCGATGCGGCCGGCCTTGATCTGCTTCACGATCTCCCCGATGTTGAAGCCCACGGTGCCCGCCTTGGGGTTCGGCAGCAGCCCCCGCGGCCCCAGCACCCGGCCCAGCTTGGAGCCCACCGCGCCCATCATGTCGGGCGTGGCCACGACGGCGTCGAAGTCCATCCAGCCGTCCAGGATCTTCTGCACCATCTCCTCGCCGCCCACGTAGTCGGCCCCGGCCTCTTCGGCCTCCTTGATCTTCTCGCCCTTGGCGATGGCGAGCACCCGCACCTGCTTGCCGGTGCCATGGGGCAGCGCCACGGTGGAGCGGACGTTCTGATCCGACTTGCGGGGGTCGATGCCCAGCTTGATGTGGGCCTCCACCGACTCGTCGAAGCGGGCCGAGGCCAGCTCCTTCACGGCCTTGGCCGCCTCGTCGATGGTGTAGACCTTGTTCGGGTCGATCTTCTCGAGGAGCGCGCGGTAACGCTTGCCGTGCTTAGGCATCGGGCATCCCCTCCACTTCCACGCCCATCGAGCGGGCGGAGCCGGCGATCTGACGGGCGGCGGCCTCGAGCGAGCCGGCGTTGAGGTCCTTCATCTTCTGCTCGGCGATCTTCAGGCAGTCATCCCAGGTGATCTTGCCCACCACCTCGCGGCTGGGGTTGGACGCACCCTTAGTGATCCCCGCGGCCTTGCGGATCAGGTAGGAGGCCGGGGGCGTCTTGGTGATGAAGGTGAACGAGCGGTCGGCGTAGATGGTGATCTCCACCGGCACGATGGCGTCGCCCATGTTCGCCGTGGCCGCGTTGAAGGCCTTGCAAAACTCCATGATGTTGGCGCCGTGCTGGCCCAACGCCGGACCAACGGGCGGGGCCGGGGTGGCCTTGCCCGCAGGCAGCTGCAACTTAACCAAACCGATGACCTTTTTCATGTTGCCTCCTCAGCTCCCCCGCAGTTCGGGGTACGAACGCTGCTTCAGGCGCGCACCACCTGGGAGAAGTCCAGCTCCACAGGCGTTTCGCGACCGAAGATCGAAACCAGGACCTTGACCTTGTTGCGCTCGGGGTTGATCTCGCTGACCACGCCGGTAAAGTCGGCGAAGGGTCCGCTGACCACCCGCACCACGTCGCCTTCCTTGAAGGTGACCTGGGGCTTGGGGCTTTCCTTGCGCCCCGCCAGGCCGCTCACCTCGAGGATGCGCTGCACCTCGTCGGGGGTGAGCGGGACCGGACGGTACTTGCCGCCCTCGCTGGTGCCCACCACGCCGGTCACGCCCGGGGTGTTGCGCACCACCTCCCAGGCCTCGTTGGGGTCCTCGGGGTTGTCGCCCAGGTCCATCTGTACGAAGACGTGGCCCGGGAAGAGCTTGCGGTAGACCGTCTCCTTCTTGCCGCCTTCGCGGTGTTCGACGATCTCTTCGGTCGGGATCAGGACCTGGAAGATCTTGTCCTGCATACCCAAGGCGCGGGCACGCTTTTCAAGGTTCTCCTTGACCTTGTCCTCGTAACCGACGTAGGTGTGGACCGCGTACCATTCGATGCTCATTGCAGGATTCTTTGCATGACCGCGCCGAAGGCCATGTCGTAGATCCAGAAGATCGTCATCGAGAACAGCGTGAACAGCAGCACCGCCTCGGTCGACTGAATGATCTCATCGCGGCTCGGCCAGCTGACCCGCGCCAGTTCGGCCCGGGCTTCGCGGAAGTAGGTGATGATCTTACCCATCGCTACGCCTTGACTTCCTTGTGCACGGTGTGCTTGCGGCACCAGGGGCAGTACTTCTTGATCTCCAGCTTGCCCGTGGTGTTGCGGCGGTTCTTCTCGGTCGCATAGTTGCGCCGCTTGCACTCGGTGCACTCCAACAATACCTTAATGCGTACGTCGCTCGCCATCTCGGTCCTCTTCCTTTACGCGCGGCAGCGTAGGGGAGGTGGACGCCTCCCCTACGCCACGGGCCGCGGTGTTACTCCAGAATCTTGGTCACGACCCCAGCGCCCACGGTGCGGCCGCCCTCGCGGATGGCGAAGCGGAGGCCTTCTTCCAGGGCGATGGGCTTGATG